>JAFOXS010000201.1 GCA_017391665.1 Alistipes sp.
GGATCACCTGAACTCTGTTACCTTTCTTTGCCATTTGTCCTCAATAAATTTTTAGTAAACCTTCTTAGGAGCAACGGCCTCCTTCAGAGCGGCAGCCAAGCCCTTCTTGTTAATAGTTTTCATACCGGCAGTGGTTACCTTCAAAGTAAACCAGCGGCCCTCCTCCTCAGACCAGAAACGCTTTGTCTTCAAGTTAGTGTTGAACTTGCGCTTGGTCTTGCGGTTTGAGTGAGAAACATTGTTACCCACTACTGCAGTTTTACCTGTAATTTCGCAAACTCTCATTGTTTTTTAAGTTTTAGTTTCTTATCCCTCACAATAAGGGTGTGCAAAGATAGTCAAAAAAAACGAAACGACAACCTTCGGCGTGAAAATTTCATTAAATATTCTCCTCTGCCGAGGTTTTACCCGTTACAAAGGTCAAAAGTGCCTCGGCGCAGGCCTCTGGCTGCTCGATAAATCCCATATGTCCCGACTCGTCGAGCCACGCTACCTCGGCCTGAGGGTGAGCGGCCACAATCTGCTCAGCAACCTCGGTGGGGATGTAGCCATCCTTGCGACCCATAATGAATAGCTGGCGCAGGCCGCACTCGCGGAGCATCTGATTCTGATCCGCACGCTCCATCATACCGCCCAGCAGAGCCACGATGCCCTCGTCCTCAGTGATATAGACCTGCTCGGTCAGATCGTCAATGTATGATTTCAGGCGTCGGCGATTCTGCTCGGCAAAGCCCGCCTCAGGGGCTACGCGTGCCAAAGCCTCCTTCTTGCCAGCCTTGACAAGGGCTATTTCGCGTTGACGGTTCTCCTTCTTTGCGTCGGTGTCGGGGTTGGGTGTTGAGCTGAGCAGCACTACGCCATCCAGACGCTCCTTGTGGCGAGCGCAGAATGCCAGTGCTATGTAGCCACCCATCGAGTGACCAACCATTGTACACTTCTCAATGCCAAGCGCATCGAGCATATCTCGCAGCACGTCGGCTATCATCTCCATCGTATGTTTCTCGCCCAGTATCTGCGATATGCCGTGACCGGGAATATCGACCGTAATGACACGCACACTGGGGGTAAGCAGCGGTGTGAAATCATCCCATACATACATCGACTCCAGGTAACCGTGCAACAGCACTACGCACTTATCTCCCTTGCCCGAATCGGCAATGTGCAGAGCCACGGGGCCCGCCATCAAAAACTTCTCTTTCATAGTAGTATACTTTTCGGCAGTAAAATTAGTAAAAATTTACGAAGCAACCCCTTTTTGGATGCTCTGTTTCGTTGTTTGTTGCGCCATAAAGCAATTCTCTTAAGAGAATTATTTGCTCATCGCAGGAAATATTACTATTTTTGAACATTAATTTGGTGAGGTGTGCCCATAGTGTGGGACAAGATTTTTACTGCAAGTTATATGTCAAAGCGATTGCGTGCAATATTATTACTCTGTGTGCTGGGCATCCTATGCTCGGCGTGTAGCGTTACGCGCCGTCTCTCGCAGGGCGAATATCTGTTGCAGAAGGTCAGGATCGAAGACGACAACTCTGTCCCCAAGAGCGAGAGAATCACCCCTATGGAGCTTGAGCAGTATGTGCGCCAGACCCCCAACAAACACTTCCTTGGAACCAACTTCTATGTGTGGGCATACAACCTGGCCAATCCCGAGAAGGATAACTGGTGGAACAACCTCAAACGCAAGGTGGGTGAGGAGCCAGTGTTGCTTGATCCGATGCTCACACAGCGCAGTGCGCAGAATCTGAAGACATATATGGATTCGCGAGGGTACTACTCCTCTACGGTCAATTATGAGGTCGATACCACGCGCCGAAGCAATCGAGCCTATGTCACCTACCGAACACATCAGGGCGAACCCTACCGCATCAAGAGCATGGCGTATGACTTCCGCGACAAGCAGTTGGCCCCTGTCATTGAATCCGATACGGCGCAGTCGCTCATCAAGGTGGGCAACATATTCGATATCACGGCTCTGGATCGTGAGCGCGAGCGCATAGCAGCATATCTCAACGATAGAGGTTATTACAATTTCTCTATCAATAACATAGAGTATCGTGTCGATACGCTAGGTGGCGACCGCAAGGTAGGTATCCGTATGATCGTGAAGCGAAACATTACGGGCTACGACGAGCGAGGCCAGGCCATTGAGGAGAATAACAGAGTATATCGTATTGCAGAGATCAATGTGCTCTCGGACTATGATCCTTCTGTAGACAGGGAGGAGCGTGACCGCGTGATGCAGGATACCCTATATTATAAGGGGCTGAATATTATCTCACGCGATGGCAAGCCCAATGTACGTCCCGAGGTTATGCATGCAGCTATTCCTATGTCGCCCAATACTACGTATAGTGCTTCTGAGGTTAACCGTACCTACAATGAGATCATGTCGCTCGGTTACTTTAAGAGTGCACGTATCGTATTTGAGGAGATACCGCGCGAGGAGAATGAGAAACTCATCGTACACTATGCCGGCGATGGCCGTGAGGCCTACACACCACGACAATTCGACGATATAGAGGAGGGATATCTGCGTTGCCATATCCTCGCTTCACCCACACTCAAGCAGGGTTTCAATGTTGAGTTGGAGGGTAGTACCACCTCGAGTTTCTATGGCGTGAGTGCTACCGTTGGATATCAGAACCGCAACCTCTTCCGTGGTGTGGAGACGCTCAATACCTCCGTTACATTCGGTCACGAGTATATGAAGGCTCCCCACACATCGCGACGTCGCGCCAATGAGGTGGGACTTACCGCTGGTCTCTCTTTCCCGCGCTTTATTGCTCCGTTCAATATCTCTACGCGCAATGTGAATATGCCGCGAACAAAGGTTGAGTTGTCGTTTAATTATCAGGATCGTCCCTACTATCGTCGTGATCTTACACGTGCTACGTGGACCTACTCATGGCGAAGCCTGAATGGACGTTATAATTACCAGCTGCGACCCATCGATCTGAACTGGATTCATGTGGGTTACATTGACCAGAATTTCTTCTCCTCACTCGAGAATGAGTACTTGCGTCAGAGTTACCTCACGCAGGCGTTGTCGGCCTGTCGGCATCATATACCTATAATAATCATGGTAAGAACATCGGCGGCAACGCTACGCTTATGCATGCCAACTTCGAGTCATCGGGTAATGTGCTGAATCTCTTCGAGCGAGCATTCTCGAAGAAGACTGCGGAAGGGTATTACAATATTCTCGGCGTACGATATTCGCAGTATGTGCGTGGTGATATCAGTCTGAGCCGTAAGATCGTTACGGGCGAGAAGACTGCCTTTGCAGGACGTATCTTTGCGGGTGTGGGTGTGCCCTATGGTAACTCAACAGCCTTGCCTTTCGACCGATTGTTCTATGTTGGTGGTAGCAATAGTATGCGTGGCTGGACGCCCCGTACTCTTGGCCCTGGCAATACACCTGCACAGGATACTCCATACCCCGTGCAGATGGGTGATATGCGTCTGGAGGCCAATCTGGAGTTCCGTTTCCCCATATGGGGTATGTTCCATGGTGCTACGTTCCTCGATGTGGGTAATGTGTGGTATCTTGGTGGCAAACGTGCGCAGGTTCCCGAAGATGGAGTCTTCCGCTTGAACCGTTTCTATAAACAGCTCGGTATGAATACTGGCCTTGGTCTGCGTGTTGATATTACGTTTGTGATTCTGCGCTTGGACTGGGGTATTCAGCTTCATAACCCCAATATGCCTATGGGCGAGCGTTGGATTCACAATCTCCGCTGGCAGAATACGGCTCTTAACTTCGGTGTGGGTTATCCCTTCTAATTTGGCACAAGCGTATTGTGCTATTCCTTTTTTAGCAAAAAAGAGTGGTAAAATGTCGTAAAACATTTCACCACCGTGTTAGGTTAGTTAGGTTAATGAGAAGTGTGGGTTGCCCCACATTGCATTAACAAAGATACGCAATTTTTTTGTTTTGCAAATGATATTTTCTCTTTTTATTCAATTTGATGAATATTTTGCTTTTTAGTTTTTAAAATTATTGCAAAACTGATCGCTATATTGCCATGCTTTCTATTTGCTCCTGCGTTTTGTTAGACTCTTTTGAATTACTCTCTTTGGCGTTCATCTCTATTTCATCCATATTGCAATGCGTGTTACGATAGATAGCAGGAGTTGTGCCGTATTGCTTCTTGAAGAGTTTAATGAAGTGCGATGTATTTGGGAATGTGCACTCGATGCCTATCTCTGATATTGACTTTGATGTGGAAATCAACAATAGTCTTGACTGTGTAAGTCGTTGTTTGATGAACCAGCGGTGGGGTGGCATGAAGAAGTGGCGTTTGAACTCCTTCTTAAACGATGTGAGTGATCTGTTGCACATCTCGGCCAATTCTTCTATTGCCAGGTCGCTGAAGATATTCGAATATATTATCTGCTCGAAGTTGTCGTGAGCCGAATCGACGTTGCTCAGAACTTTGCTCTTCAGACAGCAATCTCTTTGTGATATAATCAGATATATCAGCTCTGTCATCTTCATATCTTCTGCCGCTTCGTCGTGCATAAAACTACTCTCCTGCAAATAACTTGTTAGATGCGTAAAGTAACTTCGCATGACCGCTGTTGCTGGCATTGATATATGTGTCTGTCGTCGGCAACGATCGCACAAATGAGTATTCGTTATGTTGATCGAGTGCGCCATATTGAGATTGAGCAATATGCGTTGCAGCTGCTGTGGTGAGTAGTATATCACGATCTCCTCATATGGTTTACCCTCATCCAATCTCTCCTCGACATAGTGATTGCCTCCACCC
>JAFOXS010000299.1 GCA_017391665.1 Alistipes sp.
ACGCGCAATCCGCACGAGTACAACACCTCCAGGATGGCACGGTCGCGCAGTCCCTTGACCGTAGAGTCGTCTATTGAACCGATTATAAGGTCGATCTCCTCTACAGAGAGTGTATCGGGCAGAGGGCGTGAGGCCTTTGGTGCTTCGATCAGCTCGGCCGGTGACGACTCAAGCTTTCCCTCGAGGAGCAGATAGTTGTAGAAACTCTTTATGCTGCTCAGAGCACGTGCCTGAGAACTCTTCTCGCGGCCGATGTCGTAGAGTCGGACCATGTATTTGCTGATCATTTCGGGTTCGACCTTTACGGGCGGCAGATCGTACATACGCAGAATGAAGTGGGCGAATGCAGCCAGATCTCTCATGTAGGAGTCGACCGTATTATCCGATAAATGCTTTTCCAGACGCAGGTGTATGCGATAGGAACGCGAAATTTCCATCCATTTTTTGGTGTTATCTGCCATATTCTTTCTAACTTTGTGAGGTGTTGTTTGCAATGCAAATCTACGAAAATTTTACATAATATGAAATACATCGAACTCAATATTTCCATCAGTGACGAGCTGCAGGCCGAGATTCTTACGGCGCTCTTGTCCGATTACCCATTCGAGTCGTTTCTGCAGGAGGATGATTCGTTGAAAGCCTACATCCAGGCGGATGAGTATGCCTCATGTAGCGCCGATGTCGAGCAGTTGCTCTCGGAGCAGGGTGCGCAGTATAGAGTGCAGGAGGTCGAGCAGCAGAACTGGAACGAGGAGTGGGAGAGTGGCTTTGATCCCGTCTATGTAGATGGCGAGCAGCCAATTCTGATCCGCGCGGCACATCACGCGGCACCCGATGCGGGAGAGATTGATGTGGTAATTGCTCCGCGTATGTCCTTCGGTACGGGCCATCATGCCACTACGGCACTCATGTCGCAGACCATAGCACGGATGGGTGTCGAGGGCGAGCGTGGCCTTGATATGGGTTGCGGTACGGGCGTTTTGGCAATCGTTGCGCTTAAGTGCGGAGCCCGTGAGATGGTAGCTGTGGATATTGACGACTGGGCATGCGACAGCTGTCGCGACAGTATGTCACTCAGTGGTGTTGAGATGGATGTACGTTGCGGCTCGATTGATGTGGTTGCGGGCGAGAAGTTCGACTTCGTGCTTGCCAATATCAACCGCAATATCCTTGTTCAGATGATGCCATCGTTTGCCGATGCACTGACCTCGGGCGGACGACTGCTTATGAGCGGCTTTCTGGGTGAGGATGTGCCTATTATTGAGGCTTCGGCTGCAGAGCATGGTTTTGTGGTGGAGCACGTTGCCGAGCGCGACGGCTGGATGGTTGTACAGTGTAAAAAGAGATAGCGATGGTAATACTTCCTACAGCATATATGCCCTCGGTGGAGTATGTGGCACGTCTGCTACGCGAGGAGTGTGTAATTGATCTTGGTGAGAACTACGTTAAGCGTTCTGAGCGTAATCGTGCGTCGATACTCTCGGCAAACGGAGTGATGCAACTCACCGTGCATGTTGAGAATGCCAATCGTCCGCGTCAGCCAATACGTGATGTAAGGATCGATTATTCGAAGCGCTGGCAGCACCAGCACTGGGTGTCGATTCTCTCGGCCTATAAGTCGTCGCCCTACTTCGACCATTTTGCATCGGAGCTGGAGCCCTTCTATCGCCGTGAGTGGCGTTTTCTGGTCGATTACAATATGGAATATACCGCTACTCTTCTGCGCCTTCTGGGTGCGAAGTGCGACCTGCACACCTCGGAGCAGTATGTCACCGCCACTGAAGGGGACGTTGACCTGCGCCCCAAAACAAAAGAGGGCTCGACATTTCATGCCCAGCCCTATTTTCAGGTATTTTCCGATAGAATGCCGTTTGCAGAGAATCTCTCCGTTCTGGATTTGCTGCTCTGCGAAGGACGACAGGCTATCGACTCTGTACTAATGCGTTGCCAATTGTAATTGTGGTGTGGTCCTCCATCTCGCCGGCCTTTACTACGACCTGCGTGCGAGGTGTCATGGGTACTGCATCCGATTCGTAGATGCATGGCGCAACCTCATTCAGCGTCACAGCCTCCTTGTTTACCAATAGCGTCGGAGCCTCTGCGGCCGATGAGTATACCTTTACCACCTGCATCGAGTCCTGACGTACGTTGCGACGCTTCTCGGCGATGTGCAGCGTGGGCTGCTCCTTGTTCCACAGAGCGCGATAGAGGTAGTATGCATCCTTCTTGTCCTTGTGGTCGAAGGTGATAAGTCCCGTGCGAGATATGCCGTCGTTGTGACGCACCGATCCAAACTCGTACATATTATTGATCCATATACCCCAGAACTTCTCGTCTGTATTCAGAATCTTTGCATAGCCCTCGTGCATCGATGTGTGCCACTGCTCGGGCAGCCAGCGCTTATCTATCTCGCCCGACTTGAGAGGCAGGTCGGTCTGCTGATCTATCGATCCGCCCTCGCCATAGGCCACAGCCGAGCAAAGATGACTCCACTCCGTGTGCAGCTTATCGCTCCATACCTTCACATCGTCAATTACTCCACGCTCCCAGCCCAACGACTGCTGCCATACGATCAGATCGGTAATGAAGTTGATGTCGCCATCCTGATTGCTGCAAGCTACCGTTGCTCGCGAGGGATCAAGTGCCTTGGCTGTAGAATTCAGCTCACGCACATAGTCCAGCACATTGTCGCCACGCTGCCAGATAAGTGAGTAGATACCCCACATCACAATCGAGGGGTGGTTGTAGTTCTGGAGTATGATCTCTCGCAGTTGCTGCAGGCCGTTGTCACGGAAACTATTTGTTGCGTAGTAGAATACATCGCTAAGGTATGGCGCACGTGTAAAGGGCATGTCGATCCATGCCAGCATACCCATCTCATCGCAACGGTCGTAGAGATATTGAGCATGCGGAGCCGTGGTCGAGCGTATGGCATTGGCGCCGATGTCGCGTATCTGCTCCAGATCCTCGTCGTAGTGACGTGTGCGCAGGGCGCTACCTATGGCTGCGCGGTCGTGGTGCAATGCTACGCCGCGTATGGGTACTCGCTCGCCGTTGATGCGAAGACCACTATCGGCCGATGCCTCGATGCGGCGAAAACCCGTGGTGGCACTTACCTGATCCTCCTCGTGAGTACCAATACCCACAGTGATGGTGTAGAGGTTGGGTTCACTGGGATACCACAACAGCGGCTCCTCCAGTGTGATGGGGATGTTGATAGGCTTGTTGTTGCCCTCGATGCGGCCTTTGATGTAGCGTGAGAGCACCACATCGCCCGTCGGGGCACGTACTGTAAGGGCCAGGTCGCAGGCCTTCTCCGAAAGGGTGGTGATATATACCGATACGGTGGCATCGACACTCGTGTCGGTGATCTTGTTCTGATGCACAATTACACCGTCCGTACCGTAGTATAGCGGCGATATTGTTGTTGGCTCGGTTACGATAAGCTCCACATCGCGATATATGCCTCCGTAGAGATTCTCTTCGGATGATGTGGGCAGCACGTTGTTCTGATATGCGTTGCTGACAACGACCACCAGCGAGTTCTCCTTGCCATACTCCAGGTGTTTGGTGATCTCGAATGTAAAGGCTGTCCAGCCTCCACGGTGCTCGCCAACGTGGTGACCATTCACGAAGAGATCGGCCACACTCTGCACGCCGTGGAACTTGATGAAGAGTCGCTTGCCCATCCACTCTGCCGGCACGAAGATGTTGCGCGAATAGTTGGCCGTGGTCTGATGGTAAGTACCCTGACCTGCCAGTGCGTCAAGATTCCATGTGTGGGGTAGAGATATGCGGCGTGCATTGTCGCTGCTGGTGTCCAGTTTGTAGAAAAACTGCCAGTCATCGTTGAGCGAATATACCTCTCGGGCCGAGGCCGAGGCGCAGATAAAAATGGATATTAGAAAAATAAAAATACGTCTCATGTGGTTGAAAATTTAGTTGTTTCGGGCTCGGATTGCACCCCGACTGAGGTCTTGTGATGAGGATTAAAAATCCCTTGATAATCCGAATTACTAATTGCAAATATAGCAATTCTAAAAAAAATATGCTAACTTCGTGCGAAATTTCGTCCTAAGCGACGAATAAAATAAACAAAATAACCCAAAACAAATATGAACGTATTCGATATCATAGTCTATATCTCACTGGCATGGGCCGTATTCAATGGTTGGCGTCGCGGTTTCCTTCTGCAGATGCTCTCGCTTTTTGCTGTTGTTGCCTCTATGTACTTTGCCGTACAGTATGGTCCCGAGCTGGAGAGTATCCTTGGTATCGATGTCGGCGTCAGTGGTGTAGTGGGATTCATCGTAATCTTCCTTGCCGCTCTTTTGCTCATATCTGTCGGAGCCTATCTGTTGAGGGCTGTGTTCCGTTTTGCGGGACTTGGTGTCGTTGATATACTGCTCGGCGTAGCCTTTTCGCTGGTCAAGGTGATGCTCATCGTGAGTGTGCTCTTCTCGTGGTTCACATCGGTAAACAAGAATTATGAGTGGGCCTCAAAGCAGAAGGTTGAGCAGTCGCGCTGGTTTGCTCCCGTGAAGGGAATCACCGATAAGCTGACACCCTATTTCGAGGATATCGCCGATAAATTGCTGGATTAACCTATGGCTATGGATAGTTTTTCGGGTATCGTAGTGCGCTCTACGGGCAGCTGGTATGAGGTGCTGCATGAGGGCGAACGTTATCAGTGCCGTATCCGCGGCAAATTGCGCCTCAAGGGTGTGCGCTCGACCAATCCCGTGGTGGTGGGCGATGTGGTGCGTGTTGAGGCCGATGAGCAGGGCGGTTATGTGATCTCGGCTATTGAGCCGCGTCGCAATTATATCATCCGTCGTGCATCCAACCTCTCGAAGGAGTCTCACATCATAGCAGCCAATCTGGATCAGGCACTGCTCGTTGTGACGCTCTTTTCACCCGAGACTGCTACGGAGTTTATCGACCGTTTCCTTGTGACGTGCGAGGCGTATAAAGTCCCTGTTACCATTCTGCTTGCCAAGATCGATCTTGCGCGTCAGCGCCCCGAGGCCGTTGAGGAGTTTCACGCCATATATGAGAGTGCCGGCTATCGTATCATCGAGGTCTCGGCTACCGAGGGTGAGGGCGTAGAGGAGGTGCGAGAGCTATTGCGAGGCAAGACAACCCTGCTGTCGGGAAATTCGGGCGTAGGCAAATCTACGCTTGTGGCGGCCGTGGAGCCTGGACTGGATATTCGCACGGGCGAGATTTCGCAGAGCCACCACAAGGGCAAGCACACCACAACTTTCTCGACCATGTACCCCCTATCGGAGGGCGGATATATTATCGATACCCCTGGCATTAAGGGCTTCGGTCTGCTCGATATCGAGGATGCCGAGCTGGCGCACTACTTCCCCGAGATGATGCGCTACCTGCCCGAGTGCCGATTCTATAATTGCTCGCATACCCATGAGCCGCATTGTGCCGTGGTGGAGGCTGTCAAGCGTGGCGAAGTAGCCTACCCCAGGTATGAGAGTTACCTTAAAATTATGGACGAAGATGACAAATATCGCAAATAGATTGAAATCGCTTGCTGCCGACCGCACGGCCGAGTGGCTGGATGAGCGTACGGCCTATATGGAGAGTTTTCTTACCGAGGAGCGCAAGGAGGTGCTGCGTCGCACGCTTGCTTCGCGTACTCGTTATATGACTATCCTTACCGAAAATACCTTCCATCCGCAGAATGCATCGGCATTGGTGCGTCACTGCGAGGCTTTTGGCGTGCAGGAGTTGCATACTGTTGAGACCCGCTGCAAGTTCAATCCCAACGTAAATATCGTTCGCGGAACGGATAAGTGGGTTGATATCACACGTCACGACTCAACGGCCGACGCTATCTCGGCACTCAAGGGTGCGGGCTATCGTCTGGTGGCCACCACGCCTCATCGTGAGAGTTGTACTCCCGAGACCTTCGACGTTGCCAAAGGCCCCTTCTGCCTTGTTTTTGGTACGGAGCATGCAGGTGTGTCGGACGAGATTATCGAAGCGGCTGACGAGTACTTGCGTATCCCGATGTGTGGCATGGTTGAGAGCCTGAATGTATCGGCTTCGGCGGCAATTCTGATCTATATGCTCTCGCAGCGCATGCGCCTTACGCCCGAGATCGACTGGCACCTGCAGGATGCGGATGAGCGCGAGATGTTGTTCCGCTGGGTGATGTCGTCGGTGCGTGATGCCGAGCGAATTCTTGAGCGTAAATTCCCTGAAAAATAGCGTTTATGAACGATATTCTTCGCAAACAATTCCTACGTCACGTGGCGCAGACTTCGCCCGCACCGCAACTTATCGAGGTGGCGCGTGCCGAGGGAGTCTATTTCTATACGCCTGAGGGTAAGCGTTACTACGATCTTATTTCGGGTGTGTCGGTAAATAACGTGGGTCATGGCAATGCAGCAGTTGTTGAGGCTGTGCAGCGTCAGGTGGCTGATTATATGCACATTATGGTCTATGGTGAGATGGTCGAGCGTCCGCAGGTGGAGTATGCCCGTCTGTTGGCTGAGACTCTTTCCGAGCCTCTTGATACGGTCTATTTCCTAAATTCGGGAGCGGAGGCTGTGGAGGGAGCCTTGAAACTCGCCAAGCGCTATACTGCCCGTACGGAGATGATATCCATGCGACGTGCTTACCACGGCTCTACACACGGTGCGATGAGTATGATGGGAGCGCCCGAGGGCGAGGAGTGGAAGAATGCTTTCCGGCCCCTTCTGCCCGATACGAAGGCCATTCGTTTCAACTGCGTTGAAGATTTGGAGCTGATTACTACTCGCACAGCATGTGTGCTGTGTGAACCCGTGCAGGGTGAGGCGGGTGTACGACCTCCCGAGGCGGGTTATCTGCAGGCTCTGCGCAAGCGTTGTGATGAGGTGGGCGCACTGCTCATCTTCGATGAGATACAGATGGGTATGGGTCGCTCGGGCGAGATGTTTGCCATGCAGAAATATGGTGTAGTGCCCGATATCGTATGTCTGGCTAAAGCCTTTGGTGGTGGTATGCCTCTCGGAGCATTTATCTCGAGCCAGAAGATAATGTCCACGCTTACTCATGATCCCGTATTGGGACATATTACAACCTTTGGTGGTCACCCCGTATGCTGTGCCGCAGGTCTGGCTGCTATGCGCTACCTGATAGACAATCAGGTGGTTGAGGATGTAGAGCGCAAGGGTGCAATGTATGAATCTCTGCTGCAGAATCACCCCGCCGTTAAGGAGATTCGCCGCAGCGGTCTGCTGCTGGCCGTGGAGTTGGGTGAGAGCGAGAAACTCTACAAGATTATGGATCATTTTATCGAGGAGGGTATCCTGAGCGACTGGTTCCTCTTCTGCGATACGGCATTCCGCATCTCGCCGCCGCTTGTTATTTCGGACGATGAGATACGCGATAGCGTGAGGATAATCCGTCGTTGTCTGGACAGATTGTAAGAGAGTATAACCCTTTAAAACATAAAACTATGAGCGAGAGAAATCAGGGTGCCGTAATTACGGCAGGTGGAGTTTTATCCATTGCATTGGTATGTTTTGCGATTGTTGCGTTCTTCCTCTTTGGTGTGCCACGATACAAGGTGTGGCAGCAGGAGATGAAGGGTCGTGCTGAGTTGGCGCAGGCCGAGCAGAACCGCCAGATTAAGATCGAAGAGGCAAAGGCTAACCTTGAGGCGGAGAAGCTTAATGCCCAGGCCGAGGTGGTACGTGCACAGGGTGCAGCTGAGGCTATCAAGATTGAGAACGGCTCGCTTACGCCTACCTACATCCAGTATCTCTGGGTACGTCAGCAGAACTCAGCAGCAAACAAGGTTATTTATATCCCGACCGAGGCGGGACTGCCCATCCTGGAAGCCAAGGATGAGTAAAATCGTCTAACAAGACTCTTTTGGCGTCTGGCTTGCCCTCAAAATCCTCATTTGCGCCGAGCAAACTGCGGTTTC
>JAFOXS010000289.1 GCA_017391665.1 Alistipes sp.
GACATGTTCGGCACATTTGTATGCGCACGCGAGTTTGGTAAGGAGATGATCAAGGCGAAGTATGGCCGCATCATCAACATCGCTTCGATGTATTGTCTGGTGGGTAACATGATCGTGGGTAGCGCTCCCTACCACGCAGCCAAGGGTGGTGTGGTGAACCTCACACGCGCACTGGCAGCCGAGTGGGGCAAGCACGGTATCACCGTAAACTCAATCTGCCCGGGTTACTTCTACACCGACCTTACAACCGCTACGCTGGATAGCGACTACTTCCAGGCTATCGCCAAGAGCAACATCCCGTTGCAGCGCTACGGCAAGGCTGGCGAGCTGGACTCGTGCGCAATCTTCCTCGCCGCTCCCACGAGCACCTATGTCAATGGTCAGAATATTGCCGTTGATGGTGGCTACACCTGCGTATAAAGTAGATTGCATACATATAAATAAAAATAGGTTGCCCTGCGGGACAACCTATTTTTTATTAAATGTATTCATCGTCATGTCAGGCCCAACGCAGGCAAATGAGAGAATGGCGTCGCAAAAGATCTTCAGCCTCTCGGGCATAGCCTTGCGCTCCTCGTCGGTCCATTCGCCCAGCACATAATCGACCTGATGGCCACGGGCGAAGTCGCCACCCACACCGAAGCGCATACGGGCATAATCCTCGCGACCCAGCAGCTCGGAGATATTCTTCAAGCCGTTGTGACCTCCGGCGCTACCCTTCTTGCGCATACGCAGCTGGCCAAAGGGCAGAGCTATATCGTCGGAGATAATGAGAACCTTCTCGATGGGTACCTTCTCCTGCTCCATCCAGTAGCGTACGGCCTTACCCGAAAGATTCATATAGGTAGAGGGCTTGAGCAGCAGAATCTGACGACCCTTGTGGCGCACGGTGGCTGTGGAGCCATAGCGGCCCGCCATAAAAGAGACGTTGGATGCCTCAGCCAAGGCATCCAACACTCTGAATCCTATGTTGTGACGGGTGTCGGCGTACTCGGCACCGATGTTACCCAATCCTACAACAAGATATTTCATCTTCGCGGCTTATTACTGCTGCTGTGCGGCACGAGTTGCACGAGTTACGCGAACGGCGCAAACGGCAGTCGTAGCGGGAGTAACAAACTGAAGGTTCTCGAACTGAAGATCGCCTACGAAGATAGTCTGACCTACGTTCAAAGGAGTTACGTCTACAACGATCTCATCGGGCAAGTTCTCCTCCAAAGCCTTAACTGTAAGCTTACGAGCTGACTGAGCCAACTTACCACCGATCTTAACACCGGCAGCGTTACCTGTCAGACGTACGGGGATAGCGATTGCTACGGGCTTACCCTCCTGAACACGGTAGAAGTCGATGTGGAGAATCTGCTCGCGTACGGGGTGGAACTGTACCTCACGCATTACGGCCTTCTCTACCTTACCGTCGATCTCGAGCTCAACGATGTAAGAGTTGGGAGTGTAGATCAAGGGCTTTACAGCCTTAGTGTCAACGGTGAATGCAACCTCCTCACCACCACCATACAAAATGCAAGGGATCAAACCCTCACGACGACAAGCCTTAGCAGCCTTCTTACCGAAGTCAGCACGTGCAGATGCCTGAATCTGAAGTGTTTTCATGTTTTTTATAAAATTTAGTTGTTATTACCTACGGCATTACTCAACCCTCAGCGACCGATTCGCCCAGCCCATAAAAAAAGCCGGCCAACCCTCCATTGGGCCCCATTATGCCTGAAATCGGGTGCAAAGATAGTATTTCGGGGGATAAAAACAAAATTTTTTCTGCTATTTATCAGGAAGATAGGAGAGATAGGTGCTATAAGTATTATAGGTGCAATAGGTGTTATAGGATGAGGTATTACACTTATTACACCTATTCTACAAAAAAGGTGCTGCCCTCAGGCAACACCTTTTCTTATCTCTGACTCGCCACCTGTTAGAATAGCGTAAGGTTGAATCCAACCATTATGCTGTGCATGAACTGCTTGTAATCCACTCTGTTGTCGGGCAGGACGTAACTACCCATGTGGTCGATGGTAGGACGCAGGATGGTCAGGCGATAACCCGCCTGGAAATCAATACGCATCGATTTGAGCACCAGCACACGAATACCGCCACCCACGATACCCGAAGCACCGATGGTCTTGTATCCGCCCTCGAGTGAGAACTGCGGACCCAGCTCAGCATAGTTGAACCAGCGATGGCGACGTGCCGCAACAGCCTTGCCATAGTAGTAGCGGAAGGTACCGTGCACGGGGATTGACTTGAGCTTGTCCGAGTAGTTGAAACCCGCCGACAGACCTGCGATAACGTGGCTGCCGAACTTGCGACCTATACCCAGATCAGCCGATACACCATGCAGGAAGGTCTCCTGGTCGTAGCGCACCACATCGTTGCGATCCTTATAGAAGATACGGTTCTGCATACCCAGACTCAGATCATACGATGCACTCATGGTGATAGTCCACTTACGGTCCTGCTTATGCATGTCGGCCTCGTTGACAATGCGCTCCTTCTTATATTTTGGGATATAGTAACGCTGCGCCTGCACCGTAGAGCAACACAGGGTCACCAGCACCAGAAATATCAAAAACTTCTTCATTCTCTTTCTATAATTATTCTTTCTCCTAACGTTAGGTAAGGAGGTTTTATTTTATGCCTCGCACATTTTTCTCCCACTCCCATGCCGACTTAAGCGTCTCATCGAGCGTACGCTCGGCACGCCAGCCCAGCTCCTCGTTAGCCAATGTGGTATCGGCCCAGATAGCCACCACATCACCCGGACGACGGGGTGCAATCTTATGATTAACCTTCACGCCATTTACGCGCTCGAAGCTTGAGAGCAGCTCCTTAACCGACACACCATTGCCTGTGCCGACGTTGAACACCTCGTATGCCTGCTTGTTCTTGCCCTCGACCATGCGCGTGATAGCCACAACGTGAGCCTTCGCCAGATCCACTACGTCGATATAATCGCGCAGACACGAGCCGTCGGGTGTAGGATAGTCGTCGCCAAAGACGCTCAGACACTCGCGGATGCCAGCAGCTGTCTGCGTAACGAAGGGCACAAGGTTCTGCGGCACGCCACGGGGCAACTCGCCGATAAGAGCCGACGGATGGGCACCGATGGGGTTGAAGTAACGCAACGAGATACCCTTAACATCGCCATAGGCTGTAGCCACATCGCGCAGGATATCCTCGCAGATCTGCTTCGTATTGCCATATGATGAGGTGGCAGGCTTGCGGGGTGTAAGCTCCGTTACGGGCAACTCATCGGCCTCGCCATATACGGTAGCCGACGATGAGAAGACCACATTCTGACGACCCTCCTCTCGCATCAGCTCCAGAACATTGAGGAACGAAGTGAGGTTGTTGCGATAATATTTCATAGGATCGGTAACCGACTCGCCCACAGCCTTATAGGCTGCAAAGTGGATCACCGAGTTAAAGTTATACTGCTTGAACACCTTGCGGAAAGCCTCCTTGTCGCAGCAATCGACCTCGACAAAAGGAACATCGACGCCCGTAATCTTACGCACGCCCTCAACACCGCTCATATCGGCATTTGAA
>JAFOXS010000316.1 GCA_017391665.1 Alistipes sp.
ATTGATTTTCAAGATATAATCTACTACGCCGCCCCCAAGCAACGCAAGGAGGGTACTATGGATGATATCGATCCCGAGCTAAAGCGCACGTTCGACAAACTGGGTATTCCTCTCGAGGAACAACTCTCTTTGGCGGGCTTTGCTGTTGATGCGGTTATGGATTCGGTTTCGGTCAAGACTACATTCCGTGAGACGCTGGCCGAGAAGGGTATTATCTTCTGCTCAATCTCGGAGGCAATACGCGAGTATCCCGATCTGGTGAAGAAGTATCTTGGGTCGGTGGTTCCCTATACCGACAATTTCTACGCTGCACTCAATGCTGCAGTCTTTTCCGACGGATCATTCTGTTATATCCCCAAGGGTGTTCGCTGCCCGATGGAGCTTTCGACCTACTTCCGCATCAATGCCGAGGGTACGGGTCAGTTCGAGCGTACGCTGCTCGTGGCTGACGAGGGCGCTTATGTTAGCTATTTGGAGGGTTGTACCGCGCCACGTCGCGATGAGAATCAGCTTCATGCTGCCGTTGTGGAGATCGTCGTTGAGAAGGATGCCGAGGTTAAGTACTCGACCGTGCAGAACTGGTATCCGGGCGATAAGGATGGCAAGGGTGGTATCTACAACTTTGTAACCAAGCGTGGCCTTTGCCGTGAGGGAGCACATCTCTCATGGACGCAGGTGGAGACAGGCTCGGCCATTACGTGGAAGTATCCGAGCTGCGTGCTGCTGGGCGACAACTCGGTGGGCGAGTTCTACTCGGTAGCCATGACCAACAACTATCAGCAGGCCGACACCGGTACGAAGATGATTCACATAGGTCGCAATACCCGCAGTCGCATCGTGTCAAAGGGTATCTCAGCAGGTAAGAGCCAGAATGCCTATCGTGGTCTGGTGCGTGTGGCGAAGGGTGCGGATAATGCCCGCAACTACTCGCAGTGTGACTCGCTTCTGATTGGCGATAAGTGCGGAGCCCACACCTTCCCCGAGATTGATTCGCACAATCCTACAGCCGTGCTTGAGCATGAGGCTACAACGTCGAAGATTTCGGAGGAGCAGCTCTTCTACTGCAACCAGCGAGGACTCTCGACCGAGGACGCCGTAGGTCTGATTGTAAACGGCTATGCCCGCGAGGTTATTGCCAAACTGCCTATGGAGTTTGCCGTTGAGGCGCAGAAACTGCTCGCCATCAGTTTGGAAGGCTCGGTGGGTTAATGAAAAAGGAAAAATAAAAACTAAAAGATATGTTAAGTGTAAAGAATTTGCATGCCTCGGTGGGCGATAAGGAGATTCTCCGTGGTATCAACCTGGAGGTTCGCCCCGGTGAGGTGCATGCTATCATGGGCCCTAACGGTTCGGGTAAGAGTACCTTTGCATCCGTATTGGCCGGCAATGAGAAGTTTACCGTTACCTCAGGCTCGGTGGAGTTTATGGGGCAGAACCTGCTCGACCTCTCGATCGAGGATCGTGCCCGCATGGGTCTCTTCCTCGGCTTCCAGTATCCTGTTGAGATCCCTGGTGTGACGATGGCAAACTTTATGAAGATGGCCGTAAACGAGCAGCGTAAGTTCCGTGGCGAGGATCCCCTCACGGCGGGCGAGTTCCTGCGCCTTATGCGCGAGAAGAGCGCTGTTGTCGAGCTGGACTCTAAGCTCACGTCGCGTGCCGTAAACGAGGGTTTTTCGGGTGGCGAGAAGAAGAAAAACGAGATATTCCAGATGGCGATGCTCGATCCCAAACTCGCCGTATTGGATGAGACAGACTCGGGACTCGATATCGATGCCCTGCGTATCGTGGCTACGGGCGTAACAAAGTTGCATACTCAGAACAATGCAACCATCGTCATTACCCACTATCAGCGTCTTTTGGACTACATCGTGCCCGACTACGTGCACGTTCTGTATAAGGGTCAGATTATCTACTCGGGCGATAAGACGCTTGCGCTGAAGCTTGAGAAGGAGGGTTACGATTGGCTCATTAACCAGCAGGAGGAGTAAAGATGAGACTGCTCGATTATTTGCAGAGTAGAGGTTTGCGTGCCAATACGGGCATGTGCACACTGGGCGATGGCCAGGCGTGGGAGATCATTGTAAATCCCCGCTCGGTGGAGCGCACGGTGCGTGGTCGTCTGTCGCTTATCGTGGTACACGGGCAGGAGGAAAAGGCCAAGATGCACTTCGACCTTACGGCAGGAGCCTCACTTAGTATGATAGAACTGTTTGCTGCGGATTGCGCCGTCGAGTGCAATATTCACCAGCAGGCCGAGAGTGACTGCCGCGTGGTGAGTGTCAGCGTTGCGGGTTCCAAAGCAGACTATACGATTGATCTTGATGGTGCCCAGGCTTCGAACCATATGCGTGCAGCGTACATTGCAGGCGGTGAGGAGCATACCACCGTTTCGCTGCGTGTTAATCACAACGTGTCGGATTGCCAGAGCGACTCCCTTGTCAAGGGTGTGGCAGGCGGCAAGGCTGTGGGCGAGTTCCATGGTCTGGTATATGTTGCGCAGGATGCACAGCGCACCGATGCACGTCAGACCAACCGCAATATAGAGATTGGCGCCGATGCAAAGATTATAACCAAACCCCAGCTGGAGATCTATGCCGACGATGTGAAGTGTTCGCATGGTGCTACGGTTGGACAGCTGGATGGTGATGCCATCATGTATATGCGTCAGCGAGGCTTGAGCCTTGAGCAGGCACGTCGTATGCAGATCGAGGGATTTGTAAGCGATATCGTGCTGCATGCTGGCGAGATAGGTGAGATTCTGGCTGAGGAGTTAACCTCAAAACTTGAGAGATTGTAATGAATGTAGAGAGCATACGCAGAGATTTCCCCATTTTGCAGCGCACGGTAAACGGCAAGCCGCTCGTCTATCTCGATAGTGGTGCAACGGCACAAAAGCCCGAGCGCGTTATCGAGGCGGTGAATCGTCTGCACCGCGAGCAGAATGCCAATATACATCGTGGTGTGCACCAACTCTCGTCGGAGGCTACCCAGCTCTACGAGCAGGCTCGTGAGCGTGTGCGCACATTCATTGGTGCCGCATCGCGCGAGGAGGTTATCTTTACTGCGGGTGCTACCGCTTCGATCAATACCGTTGCCTATGCCTGGAGCGAAAGGTTCCTGCACGAGGGCGATAACATTATTATCAGCGAGATGGAGCACCACTCCAATATCGTGCCGTGGCAGGCTGTGGCCGAGCGACGTGGTGCTGAGATTCGTGTTTTGCCATTTGACGAGGAGGGTCGCCTGATGACTGAGCAACTGGATACGCTTCTGGATGAGCGTACCCGTATGGTGGCCGTCACGCAGGCATCGAATACGCTGGGCACTCGACCAGATTTGCGCGCCATTATTGAGAAGGCTCACGCCGTGGGTGCTCACGTTATGGTGGATGGCTGTCAGGGCGTAGTACATGGTGGAGTGGATGTCGTGGCGCTGGATTGCGATTTCTATGCCTTCTCCGGCCATAAACTATACGGCCCTACGGGTATTGGCGTGCTTTATGGTAAGCGGGAACTACTCGATGAGATGCCTCCGTTCCTTTATGGTGGCGATATGGTTGATAGAGTGTCATTTGAAAAGACTACATATGCACCTCTGCCACTAAAGTATGAGGCCGGCACGTCGAATTACATCGGTGCCATAGGTCTGGGTGAGGCTGTGGAGTATCTGCGAGGCTTTGATCTGCGCGAGGTTGAGGGGCATGAGATGTCGCTTATGCGCTATGCCGAGGAGCAGTTGCGCAGAATTGATGGCCTTAGAATATATGGTTCTACAAAAGATAAGTGTTCCATCATTTCGTTCAATGTCGAGGGTGTGCATCACTACGATCTGGGTATGATTCTCGATAAGTTGGGCATAGCCATCCGCACGGGTCAGCATTGCGCCGAGCCGGTGATGACGCACTTTGGTATTACGGGTATGTGCCGTGCTTCGATTGCAATGTACAACACACGCGAGGAGATGGATACGCTGGTGCGTGGCGTAGAGCGTGCCGTCAGGATGTTGAGATAGATTACAGCAATATAAAACCAAACAAAAAGAAGAGATATGTTCATAGTGCTTGAAGGGGTCGATGGCTCAGGCAAATCAACGCAGATAGCCAAGCTGCGCGAGATGTTTGCCCAGAAAGGCATCCCGACCGAATACTTGCATTTCCCCCGTTTCGATGCTCCCTACTTCGGAGATCTTATTGCCCGTTTCCTGCGTGGCGAGCTGGGTAGTATCGATCAGGTTGATCCCTACATAGTGGCGATGCTATACGCTGGCGATAGACGCGATGCCGCGGCTATGATTCGTGGCTGGATTGGAGAGGGTAAGGTGGTTATATGCGATCGCTATGTATATTCAAATATAGGTTACCAGTGTGCAAAGGTGGCCGATGAGCAGGAGCGTGAGAAGCTGCGCGAGTGGATCCTCTCGCTGGAGTATGATTACTTTGCCATTCCGCGACCTGATATATCCCTGTTTCTGGATGTGCCCTTTGCCTTTACCGAGCGCAAGCTTCTGCAGGAGCAGCGTGAGGGTGATGACCGTGCCTATCTGCATGGCAAGAAGGATATCCACGAGCAGTCGATGGATCTGCAGCGTCAGGTGCGTCAGGTCTATATCGATGCTTCGCAGCACGACGAGGCAATGCACGTTGTTGACTGCAGCAAGGATGGCGAGATGGCCTCGCCCGAGGAGATTTTCCAGCGCATCGAGTGCGTCGTGAACAGTTACATAAATACCGAGAAGTAATGCCGTCGCGTCGTTTTATCATACTGGCTGCGATCTGTCGCGTGATCGTGGGTGTGACCTTCATCTTCTCCGGCTTCGTGAAGGCCGTAGATCCGTGGGGCACGGCACTCAAGGTGAACGAGTATCTCTCGATCTATGGTATCGAGGAGCTGCAACCCGCGGCGATGATCTTCTCCATCTGGTTGTGCGGTGCCGAGCTTATGATGGGATGTATGCTCACCTTCCGTGTGCGTACACGATTGATTTCGATCTTTGCCCTCTTGTCGATGACATTCTTCACAATACTGACCTTTCTTAGCGCTACATGGATCCCGGTGGAGGATTGCGGCTGCTTTGGTGATGCGCTGAAGCTTACACCGTGGCAGACCTTTTTCAAGAACCTGATCATTCTGCCGTTGGTAGTAATAGTGTGGATGCGCCACCGTCATCAGCGCATATTGGATTTCAGTCGTCTGGAGGTTGCCCTTACCTGCCTGTTCTGTACTTTTGCCATGGGTCTGGGTGCATACTGCTATTATAACCTGCCTCTGATCGATTTTCTGCCCTATAAGGTGGGCGCCAATATCTATTCAATGATTGAGCAGCAGCACGATACGGGTCACGAGGCGATGTCCGAGGAGGAGTATGTACTTATCTATCGCAACCGCCGTACTGGTAAGTTGCGCGAGTTCACCATCGAGGATACCGAGTGGCAGGATGAGTCGAAGTGGGAGTGGGTTGAGACCCGCGTGGATAATGAGTCCTCGCCCGTGCAGACTCTTGTGAGCGAGTTTTCGCTTACTGACGTTGAGGGCGATGCCACACGCGAGATACTGACTCATCGGGGAGATATGTATATGATATGTATGACCTCTATGGACAAGCTAAACGATAAGTGCCGTGCTAATCTTATATCCTTGGTTGAGCGAGTTCAGAGTGAGGGCGCAGCTGTGGTATGCCTTACTCCGCAGCCTCTGCGTGAGGTGACATATATGCCCTTTGGAGATAATGATCCCGTGCGTTGCTACAATATCGACGCTACGGTTATGAAGACCATGTTGCGAGCCGAGAATGGTGTTGTGTGGTTGCGCGATGGAGTGATTGCCGGCAAGTATAATTGCCGCAATATAGATATCGATTAGAAGACGATACAGATTGGTATAAAAATTGACTTTTGCCCATGCAAAGGTCAATTTTTTTTGCTATGTATAGATCTCTTCTTTCGTTTTTGGGCTTGCTGCTCTGTTGTGTGGCTTGTCGTAGCAGGCTATCGCCTCCTGTGGCCGAGCGCACGGTCAAGGTTGAGCGTGTGCAGGCGGTGAAATATCTGGACCGCGATTTTGCGGGTATGTCAACGGCCGATGATGCTGTTAACCTTGCATTCAAGATTGCGGGTCAGGTAGCTGGCGTCGATGTCTCGAAGGGCGACTATGTCAAGCGAGGGCAGACTCTTGCACGTCTGGATCCCCGCGATGTGGAGTTGCAGGTCGCAGCCGACAAGGCGCAATATGAGCGAGCCCGCTCGCAGTTTGATCGTGTGTCGCGACTCATGGAGCATGAGGCCGTGTCGCGTCAGGAGTATGAGTCGGCCCAGACGGCACTTGTGCAGGCCCGCTCTGCTTTTGAGAATACATCGGATCTGCTCGTGGAGACGACGCTCCGTGCCCCGTTTGCGGGTGTGATTGAACGTACATATGTGGATACCTACCAGCGTGTGTCGGCTGGTCAGACCATACTGCGACTGGTCAACCCCGTCAGCACTACGGTGGAGTTCACTATGCCCGAGCGCAGTCTGCCTATTCTCTCGGATTCGCTCACTCGCTTTACGGTTCGTTTCGACAACTATCCCGATATCAGTTTTCGTGCGCGGTTGGATACCTATGCCAAGACGGCATCCGATGCCTCGGGATTTCCCGTCTCGCTGAAGCTAAGTAAGGCGGAGATACTTCCCTACAACATATCGCCCGGCATGACCTGTCAGGTGACTATCCGCACCGATGATGAATCCTCGACGGTGGTGGCGGTGCCGCTTACGGCTATTTTTGCCCCTGCCGAGGGTGGAACCTACGTCTGGCGACTGACCGATGACGATCGTGTGGAGCGTCAGGCGGTGGTGCTTGGTGACGTATTCGACCGCGACCGCGTGATTGTCCATTCGGGTCTGAGTGTGGGCGAACGTGTGGTTGTGGCCGGAGTCTATCGTCTCAAGGATGGCGAGCGAGTGAAAATTCTAAATCGTTAGCCTATGTCACTATCCGAATTTTCATTGCGACGATCTGCCGTTGTCTATTTTGTGCTCATGCTCTTTTTCGTGGGCGGCATCTGGTCGTTCATCCGTATGGGCAAGAAGGAGGACTCTACCTTTGTGCTGAAGAGCGCTGTTGTAACGTGCGACTATGCTGGTGCCACACCCTTCGAGGTCGAGCAGTTGATCTCGGAGCCCGTCTCGCGCGAGCTGCAGTCGATGCGACGCGTAAAGAAGATAACATCCGAATCCTACTATGGTCATGCCCGTATTATGGTTGAGCTGGAATCGGGGGTGCGAGCCCGCGAGATACCGCAACTGTGGGATGAATTGCGCCGTAAGGTGGAGAACATCTCCTCGTCGCTACCCGCTGCGGCAGGGCCTCTGCATGTGGATGATGATTTCAGCGATGTCTATGGTCTGTACTATGCCCTGGCAGCCGATGAGGGTTTCTCGTGGGATGAGATTCGTAGCTGGGCGCAGCAGCTTAAGCGAGAGATCGTGGCAATCGATGGTGTGCAGAAGGTGGCGCTCAAGGGCGAGCAGCAACCCGTGGTAAATATTTATATTACAAAGTCAACGCTGGCTAATTTCTCGATATCGCCCGAGATGATTGCAGCCATCCTCTCGCAGCAGAACAACATAGTTGATACGGGCGAGATCGATGCCTCGCAGGTGCGCGTACGCGTGCTTGAGCCGGGTGTGTACTCCACCATCGATGATATTGCCAATCAACTGCTCATTGCTCCCGATGGACGGCAATTCCGTTTGGGCGATATTACCCGTATCGAGCAGGGATATGTCGATCCGCCGTCGGTCGTAATGAAGGTTGATGGTCGCCGTGCCGTAGGTGTAGGTGTCGCCTCTGATGGCGATGCCGATGTGGTGCGGCTGGGCGGAGAGGTCGAATCGCTGCTTGCTCGCTTTGAGAGTCAGATGCCTGTCGGTATGGATATCATAACGCTCTATCCCGAGGATCAGATAGCGCGCCGTGCCAACCTCTCGTTTATGCTCAATCTGCTCGAGTCGGTGGCTATCGTAGTGGTGGTGATTATGCTCTCGATGGGCTTTCGTGCGGGGGCGCTCATTGGCCTCTCGCTCATCTTCACCATTGGCGGCACGATGCTCTGTATGTACGGCATGGGTGAGGGCATTAACCGCACGTCACTGGCAGGATTCATTATTGCCATGGGTATGCTTGTCGATAACGCCATTGTGGTGGTGGATAATGCAATAAGGGGCGTGGGGCACAATCTTACGATGCGCGAGGCTCTGCTGCAGGGTGCCGACAGACCGAAGTGGGGGCTGCTGGGTGCTACGCTCATTGCCGTATTTTCGTTCCTGCCTCTCTACCTTGCGCCCTCATCCGTGGCCGAGATTGTTAAGCCGCTCTTCATCGTTATTGCCCTCTCGTTGCTGCTCAGCTGGTTGTTGGCGCTGACACAGGTGCCGCTCTTTGGTATGGATATGCTGCGCGAGGGTACTATTCCTGTGGCTCAAACCCAGGCGTGGTTTAAGCGTGTGCTCGTGACTTTTATGGCACGTCGTTGGTCTGTTGTTGTGGTTGTTGTGCTGCTTTTTGCAGGTGCGGTGGTGGCTATGAAAAGTATGCCGCAGAACTTCTTCCCTCAGCTCGATAAACCATATTTCCGTGCCGATGTGATTCTGCCCGAGGGGTACGATATGCAATCCACCGAGCAACATCTTGATGCTATGACCGAGTGGCTGCTCGGGCAGGATGAGGTGGTGCGTGTATCCACAACGGCAGGTGCTACGCCACTGCGATACTATCTGGCCAGCGGTAGCGTGGCAGGTCGGCCTAATTTCGGTAACCTGCTGGTGGAGGTTCAATCGTCACGTTCAACAGCGAGTGTTAAGCAACGCTTCGATCGTTACGTCGAGGCTTCGTTTCCTGATGTGTGGCTCCGCTCGTCGCTTTTCAAACTTTCGCCCGTGCCCGATGCCACCATCGAGATAGGTTTTGTGGGTAGCGATGTGGATACGCTTTTGTCGCTTGCCACACGCGTGCAACGTATCATGCAGTC
>JAFOXS010000319.1 GCA_017391665.1 Alistipes sp.
AGTCTCAAGGTTGGCTCCCAGCATGCCTCCAATCACTACGGCCGCCATGGCTACGGGGGCAAGGATGCATATCATGGCTCCTTGTGCTACAACTATATCGAAGTGTGCCAGTGAGTAATAAACTCCTACCGAGGCTACTATCTGAAAGAGCAACAGCCATAGATGCATCCACGAAAAGCGTATGCGTCGGGCATCCACGCGACAAAATGTTATGAAGAGCATCGAGAAGATGAATACGGGCGTGAGCATACCTTGCGCCGCAGCATCCAGCCACGCAATCTGTCGGCAGAAGAGAGCGCCTACGACCATGCCCAAAGGCATAGATATGGTGCGGAAGGTAGATGATGCCATATTACTTTGTCGTTTTCTCGCTTAGGAAGTTAAGTATGCCGCGCATAAGGTTCTCACGTTGTGTTGCGTCGGTGATCGTCTCGAACGGGAATGCCATGATAAAGGTGCGATAATCAGTGCCCTTATACCCTACCGCCGCCACCTGATTGTTTGTGGGGTAACGCATGGCGATGAAGGCGTCGCGTCCAAAGGGGGCGATGCAGCCTGGTGATTCAACGGCATAGATGCGGGGAGAATATTCGCGGTTAAATGTGATATCCAGACGAGCCATCTGCATGGGTGATGCCACGATGCGTGCTGTGCCACGACGTGTGGCCATATCGCCATTGAACGAGATGTGCAGTACGCGGCGTGCAAACTCTCGGTCGTCGCCGTCGGATGCCTCACCATTCCACAGGTCGCTCGCTACGTAACTACCCGAGGCCATGAGGGCTCCGCCCTGTGATGTGTAGGCACGTAGCTTCTCCTGCAGCGCATCGGGGAATGCCTCAAACTCTACGCCCGAGGTGCCACGACCAAGCGGAGAGGTGCGCTGCTTGCCTAAGATAAGATCAACAACTGGGTAGGTCTCAAGGCTTATCTGACCACGCTCAACGGCACGGACACTTGCCGAGCAGTAAGAGAAGCCTGCGGCGGTGATGGCTGTGCCATGTATTGTCGTGTAGTCGAATGTGTTACCTGCGATTACCTCAGTCTCGTAGTCGCTATATGACGAACCGAGAGCTATGTTGTCATTCTCCGAGCGCGACATGCTGCGGTCGAAGTTACGCTGCTCGCCTGTAAAGGAGATGTCCTTCAGGTATGCTACGCCAGAGTCGTATGAGTTGTAGAAGCCGGCCAGCGAGTCGCCCTGAATATGGAGCGGAGCGCTGATGCGATCAAAGCCGTTTATAACCAATATGCGGCCACGCTCATTTGCTGTGCGATGAGCCGATAGCGTCTCGCTGGGGAAGCTCTCACCACCCTTGTTTACGGCCGTTACACGGTAAGAGTATGTGTGGCCAGCCTCCTGCTTGAGAAGAATCTGCTCACCATCGACGCGGCGACCCGAGTCGAAGGCACCGTCATCAATGCGTGTATATACTATGTAATATTCGGGTGAGGCCGTTACTTCCAGATCGTCCTCTACGCCCTTCCAGCGAAGCTCGACATCGGCCGATGAGTCGTCGGCAAAGGTTACGCTGAATTGCTCAACGGGCAGTGGCTGCACGGTGTATGGCACGTTGTACTGGCTTGATATGTAGCGTAGTATGCCTTTGTATATGGCGCGGCTTGCAATAAACTTAAAGCGGGGATCGTTGCCGTAGCGCATATCGGCGAAATTCTGGTGCGACATCGACTCCAGCAACATCGTGGGTGCACTCGGCACACGAGCCTCATAGTATGAACGGTTCCACATACCTCGGCGACTCCAGTGGGGTTCGGCCTTGGCACGGATGTCGCTTACGAGTTGAGTCATCACAATATCGGTCAGATCGCGCGACAGGTAGCGATCGGCACCACCCTCAAAACGCCCCTTGTTATCCTTCGTATAGTAGATTCCCAGCGTGCCGATGATGTCGTCATTCAGACGTACACCAGCATCCGAG
>JAFOXS010000100.1 GCA_017391665.1 Alistipes sp.
CTCACTTCACTACTCCTAACGAGGTTGAGGTTGCTATCGGTAAGCACTGTGCTGCTCTTATCGAGGACGGCGCTACACTTCAGATGGGTATCGGTGCTATCCCTAACGCTGTGCTTGCGCAGTTGGGTGGCCACAAGAACCTCGGTGTTCATACCGAGATGTTCGCGGATGGCGTACTTCCCCTCGTAGAGAAGGGCGTAATCAATGGCGAGGCTAAGAATATCGACAAGGGTAAGATGGTTTCGACCTTCTTGATGGGTTCGCAGAAGGTTTACGACTTTATCGATGACAACCCTGCTGTATTGATGATGGATGTTGGCTACACCAACGACCCATTCATCATCGCAAAGAACGACCGCGTAACCGCTATCAACTCGGCTTTGCAGGTTGACCTCACAGGTCAGGTTTGCGCTGACTCGCTCGGTCGCAAGTTCTACTCGGGCGTAGGTGGTCAGATCGACTTCATCTATGGTGCATCGTTGTCGAAGGGCGGTAAGGCAATTATCGCTATGCCTTCAATCACCAACAAGGGCGTATCAAAAATTTCGGATGTTCTCACCGAGGGTGCTGGCGTAGTTACTACCCGTAACCACATCCACTGGTTTGTAACCGAGAATGGTGCTGTTGATCTCTATGGCAAGAGCCTTCAGGAGCGCGCACGCCTCTTGATCTCTGTTGCTCACCCATCAGCACAGGAGGAGTTGGATCGTGCTGCTTTCGAGCGTTACGGTTCGCACCACCACTATATTAAAAGCTATATGAAGATGTAATCTTCGGTTAATATAGTACCCAAAGCTCCTATCGTAAGGTAGGGGCTTTTTTTGTTGTGCTTTTAATATAGTGGTGGCGCGTTGTATTGACATTCCCCCTAAATCCCCCTTTGACAAAGGGGGACTTTGGTCGCTTCGCTCCGTTGAAAGTAAGCAGCCGAAGTTATCTTTTTATGTTGAGATGAGAGCAAAAGGAAAGGGCTGTTACACTTTTATGCGTAACAGCCCTTCTTGTATAAATGGGATTTTGAATTCTCCTTCTTTATTCAATCTCCCAGGTCTCGCCTGAGCGAAGCAGATCGTCCATACACTTAATCTTTGCGTTCTGCTTAACCTCTGCAACCTGCTCCTCTACCTTCTGGTCATATACGTTAGCCTCCTTCACATCGCGGATAACGCCCACAGCCACTGGGTACTCTGGGAACTTCATCGCAGCCAGCATTGAGTGCAGCGTTGTATCCTCGGTGTGTGCATCGTGAGTCAGGATGTCATCCAATGTGTAGCCATCCTCGCCAACGGTCACAACCTTCAGGCGCATATCCTCAAATACCAAGCCCTTGTTATTACCCTCGCCGAAGAGCATCTTCTCGCCGTGCTTCAGAGTGATGGTGTTCTTCAGACGTGTCTGACGGTCGCCAGCAAATGCAGCGTGAGTCTTGTCGTTGAAGATTACGCAGTTCACCAACGCCTCCACAACAGCCATTCCCTTGTGCTTTGCAGCGGCAACCAAGCAATCTTTGGTGAGCATAACCTCCATATCGATTGTGCGGGCGAAGAATGTACCCTTTGCGCCAATCACCAACTCGCCTGGGTTAAATGGCTTCTCCACAGTACCGTAAGGCGAGGTCTTTGTGATCTTGCCGAGTTTTGTGGTTGGTGAGTACTGACCCTTTGTAAGACCATAGATCTCGTTGTTGAAAAGGATCATATTAAGGTCGATGTTACGACGGATGGCGTGGATGAAATGGTTACCACCAATCGCCAACGAGTCGCCATCGCCAGAGCATACCCAAACCGAGAGGTCTGGATTAGCCACCTTGATACCTGTTGCTACGGCATTTGCACGACCGTGGATGGTGTGGAAACCGAAGGTCTTCATATAGTAGATGAAGCGTGACGAGCAACCGATACCCGAAACGAATGTAAACTTATTGTGTGGAATGTCCAACGCATCAGCCACTTCAG
>JAFOXS010000309.1 GCA_017391665.1 Alistipes sp.
GATCCGCAACTCTGGTATCAACTTCACATACGACGACCACGGTCACCCCGAGCTCGGTAAGGTATCTAAGGCTAACATCTTCAACGAGTTGTTGGAGAACAAGCTCAAGGAGTTGGGTATCAAGGTTAAGTCTCGTCCCGTAGAGATCGGTTACGAGGTACGTTGCCAGACTCCTATCGCTTACGACCTGGTATACTGCTCTGAGTTGGGTATGGGTGTTTACAAGCTCTTCGCTGAGGGCAAGACCGGCTGCATGGTTTACATCTCACAGGACGGTTTCGTATCACCTCTCTACCTGAAGGATTTGCAGGATCCCACAACTGGCAAGATTCCTCCCCGTCTCGTAAACGTAGAGTCAGACAAGATTCAGCAGGTTATCAACAACCTCTTGCACTATGTAACTCCCGAGGATTACGAGGCTGCAAAGGCTTACGTTGCTAACCCCGAGGCTTACGACTTCAAGAAGATCTTGAACTGGTAATCTACTCTCAATCAATATCAGAGGCTGCTAAACGATTTAGCAGCCTCTTTTCTTTTAGAACAGATCCAGCTGTGGGTCGGGATATAGATTTACGACCTCTACCCTACACTTGCGGGCACGCTTAACGGTATATGCCGTGCCACCTGTGGGCAGATTATCCCACCACGCAACAACAATCGAGGCATTATCGACCAGAAAGTCATTTCTAAGCATATAGGCTCCCTGCTTCTCATTGCTCACCACTATGCGCTCATCGGCTGCGGCCATCAGTGTATCATAGCACGCAGCATCCTCACCCGTAAACATCTGACGGAAGCCCTCAAACGGCTCGACGGCAATAAGCTCGACATAGGGATGCGTGGCCTTGTACTCGGCAACGATGCGCCCGGCTGCAAGGTCGAAGCCCCACGACATACCACACAGAAAACGCGTAAAGCCCCGCTCACAAAGGTCGTGAACCAGAAGTCGCAACTCCTCGTCAGCCTCACCCGCATATGCGCGGCGCCCCGTGAAGGCCACCGTACATGATCGCACACTCTGAAGTATATCACAAATCGAGTTCATATCCGAAAAAAGTCCATCAATAAAACAAAGGTAATGGTTATGGCGCGGATTTTGCAACTTTTCTTACTGAATTTTAAAACTTACAGGCTTTATGAAACATTCAGGTATCTGCAATTTGGTCTCATTTTTGGGAGGTATGCTCGTAGGTTCGGTCGTAACGATGCTCGTAACACCGCAGTCGGGTCCCGAACTACGCACAAAGATTCGCGATTACGTTGATCAGGAGACGGAGAAGATCCGTTGTCACTGCAACGACGACAAGTAACACGCCTAAGAGAAGAGCATGGAAGAGCGCAAAACACAAAGCCAGGGTCATCTATCACCACTGATCTACTTTGCCGCTACGGCAACAACGGCAGCCATACTCCTTGTCACAGCACTTGTGGCGTGGCTTGCCGAGATGATCGGCTCGGTGCGCTGGGCAACACTCATCGTGGCAGGGTTTTTCCTCTTCGTGGCATGGCTCATATATGTGCTGGCGGTACGTCATGCGATAAACCATTTCCGCAACCGTCTCGACACGATATACGAAGTCGCCTATGCTGTACAGAATGGCTACAAGGTAGCATTCGATCTGGTGCGAGGATTACTTGAGCAGATCATGCATCGCTAATCGCGCAAGGGGTCGGCCTTCGGGTCGGCCCCGTTTTGCATAAAAAAGTCCACCCGACCGTGGTCAGATGGACTATCATTATCGTTAAGACAATTTTCTATTAGAACTGATCGTGCACCTCACTGATGAGCGCTACATCATCGGCCGTAGAGTTCAGCACATAAGCCTCGGCACCTACGATGTAGGCCTCCGCCAGCTTGGCATAAACCTTTGCATCTGATGCATACTCCTCAACCTCCGATGCCTGCTGAGCCAACAGGCAGGTGATGATGATATGACCAACGCTCTCAACCAGACGGCGTGCGTGGAAGTCCTTGAACTGGGGAGCATCCTTGCTTACTACCTCAACGTGAGCAACCATAGCCTCCACGCGTGTGCGCAAAGCCTTCATCTGCTCCACGATAGGCTGCATAGCCTCCGAGTAGCACAGCTCCTCGTAGCGCGAAATCTGCTCCATGAAGGTGCCCTTCGTAACGCCATTGATAGCCGCCACAACCTGCAACTGCGATGTACCCTCATAGATATTCAGGATACGGGCATCACGATACAGACGCTCGCAGGCGTAATCCTTCATAAAGCCCGAGCCACCGTGAATCTGGATAGCATCGTAAGCCAATGAGTTGGCATACTCCGAAGCAAAGAGCTTTACAAGCGGCGTAAAGCCATCGGCCAGACGGTTGTAGAACTTCATCTCCTGACGCTCCTCTGCCTCCAGCGAACGCTCGTGAGAGATGTGGGTGTACTGCTTGTAGATCTCAACGAAACGCGATGTCTCATACAGCAGCGCACGTGCACCACGCAGACGAGCACGCATATTGGTGAGCATCTCCGCCACGGCAGGGAACTTGATGATATCCTTACCGAACTGCTGACGCTCGTGGGCATACTTCAGTGCCTCGCGATATGCAGCCTCGCAAAGACCAACCGACTGAGCGCCAATACCCAGACGCGCAGCGTTCATCAACGACATAACGTACTTAATCAGACCCATACGGCGATCGCCAACCAACTCGGCAGGAGCATCAGTAAATACCAGCTCGCAGGTGGGTGAGCCCTTGATACCGAGTTTATTCTCGATACGGCGCACCTTCATGCCACCATTGCGCTTATCATATACGAGCATTGACAAACCACGAGCATCGGTTGTGCCCTCCTCGGTACGTGCCAGAACGAGCGACACGTCGCCATCACCGTTGGTGATAAAGCGCTTAACGCCGTTCAAAAGCCATGTCTGGCGCTCCTCCGACCACGTAGCCTTCAACATCACAGCACCCAGGTCAGAGCCTGCATCGGGCTCGGTGAGATCCATAGCGCAGGTAGCACCCTCGCTAACCCACGTAAGATACTTCATCTTCTGCTCCTCCGAGGCAAACTCATTCAGAGTCTCGGCACAATCCTGCAAGCCCCATATATTCTCGAAGCTCGCATCGGCACGTGCCACCATCTCGTTAGCCATAACGAAGCACAGCAAGGGGAAGTTCAAACCCTTGAAGCGGCGGGGAAGAGTAAGACCGCTCAAGCCAGCAGCGTTGACTGCCTTCATATTCTCCGCCGTGCCTGAAGCGTAGATCACACGGTCGTTCTCCACACGGGGGCCCTCCTTATCCACGCCCTCGGCATTGGGAGCGATAACGTCGGCACACACCTGGCCGATGATCTCCATCACACGCTGATACGAATCCATAGCGTCCTCGAAGTTCTGAGGCGCATAGTCGTAAAGATCCTTCTCGGCAAAGCCGCGCTCCTTGAGTTCTACGATCTTTCGCATCAACGGATGCGAGAGATGATACTTCAAATCTTTATTATCTAAAAAGAAATTAGCCATCTTCTACTTTGAGTTTTGCTTGTAATACTTAATCATCTTGGGGATCACCTCCTCCACCTTGCCTGTAATGGCATAGTCGGCAATCTTGTTAATGGGTGCAGCGGGGTCGTTGTTGATCGAGATGATCATCGACGACTGATCCATACCTGCGGTGTGCTGAATCTGACCCGAGATACCGCAAGCCACATAGAGCTTAGGACGCACGGTAACACCGGTCTGACCAATCTGACGCTCGTGCTCGCAGAAGCCAGCGTCAACAGCGGCACGCGAAGCACCTACCTCGCCACCCAGCACCTCAGCCAGATCGTAGCAGAGCTGGAAGCCCTCCTTTGAGCCCATACCATAACCACCTGCAACGATGACGGTTGCACCCTTGATGTTGATCTTGCTCTTCTCCATCTGGCGATCGATGATCGTAACGGCCAGATCGGCAGGGGTGATATACTCCTTCCATGCGATAGCCTTAACCTCGCCAGCAGCGGGTGTCGGGCACTCCTGCTTACGCATCACGCCCTCGCGCACGGTAGCCATCTGCGGACGGCAGTCGGGATTAACAATCGTAGCGATGATGTTACCACCAAATGCAGGACGGATCTGATACAACAGATTCTCATACTCCTTACCCGTCTTGGCATCCTTATGAGGGCCAATCTCAAGCTGCGTACAGTCGGCCGTAAGACCGCTGTGCAGAGCCGATGATACACGGGGTGCGAAGTCACGACCTACGGGTGTAGCACCAAACAAAACAATCTGGGGCTGCTCGGCGCGAATCAAACCGCACATGGTAGCCGTATGGGGCAGAGTGCGGAAGGGAGCGAAGATCTCGTCATCGGCAACCCACACAGTGTCAGCACCAAATTTTGCCAAAGTATGCTCCAGGCCAGCAACGTTGTGACCCATAACAACAGCCTCCAGCTTAACGCCCAGAGTCGAAGCCAACTCACGACCCTTGGTCAAGAGCTCCAAACTAACGTCGGCCACCTGGCCATCCTCTATTTCGATATATACAAATACGTTATTCATACTCCTTAACCTTTAACCGAGCGTGTGGCTCGCAATAAGTTCAACCATAAGAGATGCAATATCCTCATCCGACGCCGTGAGACACTTAGCCTCCTTCGACTGGAATACCACATTCTCAATCTTCTTAACCTTTGTGGGTGAGCCGCTCAAGCCCAGCTGCTGCTCATCGCAAACGATATCGGCAGCGGTCATCTCCACAATACGCAGATAGTCGCGCTCCTCGACCAGCCTCTGAGCCACCTCCGATGCTGCAGCCACCTCCGAGGGAATCATAGCCCACTTGTACTTCATCACCAGACGAGCATTCTGCGGACGGATCTCAGGAGCCGACGAATTGACAGTCAGCACGGCGGGGATAGGACACTCGACAGTCTCCACGCCACGATCCAGACGACGACGCACCACGAGCGACGACTCCTTCACCTGGACGATCTCCTCGGCATATGTCACCTGAGGCAAGCCCATCTTCTCGGCCACCTGGGGACCTACCTGAGCCGTATCGCCATCGATAGCCTGACGGCCTGCAATGATCACGTCAGCACCAATCTGGCGCAGAGCGCACGAAAGGGCATACGATGTAGCCAGCGTATCGGAGCCGGCAAATTTACGATCCGAGAGCAGATAACCGCCATCGGCGCCACGGAACATGGCATCGCGGATGATGTCGGCAGCACGCTGCGGACCCATAGTCAAAATATACACGGTAGAGCCTGCACACTCCTCCTTGAGGCGCAATGCCAACTCCAAGGCATTCAAATCTTCAGGATTGAAAATAGCAGGCAGCGCAGCACGGTTGACCGTACCCTCTGCCGTCATTGCGTCCTTACCCACGTTGCGGGTATCGGGCACCTGCTTGGCCAATACAACAATTTTTAATGCTTTGTTCATTAGTCTAAATATTGGTTAATAGCGGAACGATTGCGCGACACAACCACCCCTTTATACGAAAAAAATGCGCGAAAAAGTATAATCGATCGGCATACATACCCTCTATGTGACAACTTACGCGACTAAGTGGCCAATAAAGGATATGTATACGACCGAAAATGCTATTCGAGCATTCAGTTCTATTATTTCACTTATACTTATCGTACGATTGTCTCGTCACGGTCGGGACCCACAGAGATGATCTTCACAGGTACACCGGTCTCACGCTCGATGAACTCAACGTACTGCTTGAACTCTACGGGGAAGTCCTCGTAACGACGAACCTTGCAGATATCGCACTTCCAGCCCTTGAACTCGGTGTAAACGGGCTCAATAGAGTCGTTAACCTCATAGGGGAAGTGATCCACCAGCTCGCCATTGACACGATAAGCGGTAGCAACCTTGATGGTGTCGAAATCGTTCATCACGTCCGACTTCATCATAATGAGCTGCGTAACGCCATCAACCATAACGGCATACTTCAGTGCTACCAGATCCAGCCAGCCGCAACGACGCGGGCGACCTGTAACAGCACCGAACTCGTGACCAATGCGGCGCAACTCCTCACCAACCTCATCGAAGAGCTCAGTGGGGAACGGACCGCTACCTACACGGGTACAGTAGGCCTTGAAAATACCGTACACGTCGCCGATCTTAGTGGGCGCGACACCCAGACCGGTACAAACACCTGCACATACGGTATTCGACGAGGTAACAAAGGGATATGTACCGAAGTCCACATCAAGCAACGAACCCTGTGCACCCTCGGCCAGGATGGGTACATCCTCGTCAATATATTTATTTACTACGTGCTCGCTATCGATAAACTCGAAGCCACGAAGATACTCGATACCCTCCATCCAGGTCTTCTCGTACTCTGTAACGTCGTACTCGAAGCCCTCGTACTGTGAGAGCATCTCAACGTGCTTTGCCTTGAGACGGTTATAGCGGTCGATGAAATCCTCAGCCAGCACATCGCCAAAACGCAAACCATTACGGCCAGTCTTGTCCATATAGGTCGGGCCGATACCCTTGAGCGTTGAGCCGATCTTCGACTTACCCTTTGCAGCCTCACTGGCAGCATCCAGCATACGGTGTGTAGGCAGGATGATATGAGCCTTCTTTGAGATGAGCAACTTCTCCTTTACGGGAATACCCTGCTCAGAGATATTCTTCAACTCCTCGGCAAGTGATACGGGGTCAACCACCACACCGTTACCGATTATATTAATAGAACCGTCGCGGAAGATACCCGAAGGTACGGTACGCAACACAAAACTCTTATCGCCGAAGTGCAACGAGTGGCCAGCGTTGGGGCCTCCCTGGAAACGAGCAACTACGGTATAGTTGGGGGTGAGCACATCCACTACCTTACCTTTACCTTCATCGCCCCACTGCAATCCGAGAACTACATCTACTTTTTTCATTTATAAGTTTAGCATTAAGCGCAAAAAACCATTTTTTTGCATCCAAAGATACGCATTTTTTTCTATCCGCCAATCTTTTCGGCGGCGGAAATTATCAACAGGTTGTTAAAACCACCCTTTTGTGGCGAATGACACGCTATAGGCGGCAAAATATCACACCGAAAATCCTTTTCTGCATCTACCATCTTTCACCCCGGCGGGGGAAACAACCACCGCAAAACAAAAAAAACTCCCGCCACCATAGCGAGAGTTTTATTCCACAATTTATATATAATTTCCTTAGATTACATATCGTCATCCTCATCCTCCATCGAGCCGGTGTCCTGAATCTCATCAGCACCCTTGAGCTCGTCGTCGCCGTAGAAGTCGTCATCAACGTCGTCGGTCGAGTCATCGATCTTCACATCAATCTTCACCAGATACGACACCTCGTCGGTCTCGTAGGGTACAACATAGAAAAAGTCGCCATTGGGCTTGTCAATACGAGTCATCACCTCCGCAAAACCGCGCGGATAAAGAGCCTTCACCTCACTCTGCTGATCGGTTGTGAGGTTGTTGAAACTAGTTACAAGTCGCTTTTTAGTGTTATTTTGTGCCATATGTATCGAAATTTTCTGCAAGTATAATCAAAAATATTATATCGCAACGAATCTTGATATTTTTTTTGCATTTTTTTTGATTTTTGATGTTGTTACAAACAAATTATGTACCTTTACAACTAAATTTTCCCTATACGATGAGCGCAGAGCACAGAATCAACGAGTTACGTCAAAAACTCAACTACCTCAACCACATGTACTACGTTGAGTCAAAACCCGTAGTCACGGACTACGAGTTCGATATGCTATTGCGCGAACTGCAAGATTTAGAGGCACTTCACCCCGAATTTGCGGACCCCAACTCGCCTACGATGCGCGTTGGCAGCGACCTTACGAATAAATTTCAGAGCGTGGCGCACGCCTATCCGATGCTCTCGCTATCGAACACCTACTCGCTGGAGGAGCTGCAGGAGTGGATGGACAAGACCTTCCGCGAGAGCGACTCTCAGGTGAGCGTATCGTGTGAGCTGAAGTACGACGGCACGGCCATATCGCTCACATATGAGGACGACCGCCTTGTGCGAGCCGTGACGCGTGGCGATGGATCGCGTGGCGACGATGTAACCGAAAATGTACGCACCATCGGCTCCGTTCCTCTCACGTTGCAACAGATGAGCGGACTGAAGACATTCGAGGTGCGTGGCGAGATATTTATGACCTACCCCACGTTCGACCGCCTCAACGCCGAACGCGAGGCTGCGGGCGAGCAGCTCTTCGCCAATCCGCGCAACGCCGCCGCCGGCACACTCAAGTTGCAGCAGTCGCGTATCGTTGCCGAGCGCAACCTGCAGTTTACGGCCTATCAGGTCGAGGGTCGTGACCTGCCCTTCGCATCGCACTCGCAGTCGATGGAGGCACTGCGCCGCTTCGGATTCCCCGTATCTACGGCAGCACGCATATGTGAGAGCGCCGATGTGGTAAAGCAGTTTATCGAATATTGGGACGCCGAGCGCGCCAACATACCCGAGCCTATCGATGGCGTGGTTATCAAGGTCGATTCCTACGCTGTGCGTCGTGCTCTGGGTCGCACGTCGAAAGCGCCGAAGTGGGCCGTGGCATATAAGTTCAAGGCCGAGCAGGCACTCACACGCCTTAATGAGGTCACCTATCAGGTTGGTCGCACGGGAGCCATTACGCCCGTAGCAAACCTTGACCCCGTACATCTGGCGGGCACAACGGTAAAGCGTGCCACGCTGCACAATGCCGACCAGATCGAAGCGCTGGATCTGCGCATAGGCGATATGGTATATGTGGAAAAGGGTGGCGAGATTATCCCCAAGGTTACGGCCGTGGAGCTGAGTCAGCGCCCTGCCGACAGCCAACCCCTGCAATATATTACTCATTGTCCCGAGTGCGGCACTGAACTGGTGCGCTACGAAGGCGAAGCAAAGCACTACTGCCCCAACCAGAGCCACTGCCGCCCGCAGATTGTCGGTCGCATCGAGCATTTCATCCGTCGCAAGGCGATGAACATCGAGACGCTGGGATCGGAGACCGTAGAATTGCTCTTCGACAACGGACTTATTAATAATATAGCCGACCTCTACGACCTGCGAGCCGATCAGCTGGCCGTACTACCACGCCTGGGTGAGAAGTCGGCCGCCAACATCATACAGAGCATACGTCTCTCGGCCGAGGTGCCGTTCCACCGCGTGTTGTTTGCCCTGGGCATACGCTTCGTGGGTGAGACTACAGCAAAATATCTGGCCGAGCATTTCCGTTCGTTGGATGCCATTATGACCGCATCGCACGAGGAGCTGCTGGAGGCCGAGGAGGTGGGCAGCAAGATTGCCGATGCAATTATAGAGTACTTTGCCGATGAGGAGAATCGCTCAATCATTGAGCGTCTGCGTAGGGCGGGCCTAAAGTTCGAGGCCGAGCAGAAGCAGAATCTCTCGGAGTCGCTTGTGGGGCTGACGTTCGTTATTTCGGGTTCGTTTGCCGACCATTCGCGTGATGAGCTGAAGGCTCTGATCGAGGCTCACGGAGGCAAAAACCTTGCGGCCGTTTCGTCCAACACATCATACCTGCTGGCGGGCGACAAGATTGGCCCGGCGAAGTTGCAGAAGGCTACGAAGCTGGGCGTCAGGATTATCTCCGAGCAGGAGTTTGTGGCGATGATTGGCGGCTCTCAGACGCTTCCCGCCGTAGAATCCGAGCCCACTCCCACGCAAACATCCGCACCCATTCAGGGCACACTATTTTAGAAAAGGTTAATGAAAATTTAGATACAATGAAGAAGCATAAACTCGGCGGCGTAGGTGCCGCAATGATTACCCCGTTCAAGAGCGATTTCTCGTGCGACTACGACACACTGGGTCGCATGATCGACTACGTGATTGACGGTGGTACAGATTATATAGTAGCCCTCGGCACAACAGCTGAGACCCCCACCCTCTCGCACGATGAGCGCAACGAGGTGTTTCGTTATATCCGCGAGCGTGTGGCTGGCCGCACTCCCATCGTGCTGGGCGCAGGAGGCAATGACACCGTGCGTCTGATTGAGCAGATTCAGGCTATGGATCTGGAAGGCGTGGATGCCCTTTTAAGCGTTACACCCTATTATAACAAACCTTCGCAGGAGGGACTCTATCGCCACTTTAAGGCCGTAGCCGAAGCATCACCCCGCCCCATTATTCTATATAATGTACCGGGTCGTACGGGTGTGAACATGTCGGCCGAGACAACGTGCCGTCTGGCAGCCGACGTGGAGAACATTATCGGTATCAAGGAGGCATCGGGCAAGATCGACCAGATCACGCAGATCATAAAGAACCGTCCGAAGGATTTTCTCGTTCTGTCGGGCGACGACGGCATGACCGTAGATGTGATGCGCAAGGGTGGCGACGGCGTCATCTCGGTTGCAGTGAATGCCTTCCCCAAGCGTTTCTCGCATGTGGTATATCTGGCAAGCCAGGGTCTGTTCGACCGTGCTTATGAGGCTTACGAGCCTCTGCACGAGGCAGTGTGTGCCCTATTCGAGCAGGGCAACCCCACAGGTGTAAAGGCTGCGCTGACGATCTTGGGTCTTATTGAGAACAATCTGCGTCTGCCGCTGGTTCCTGCCACCGACCTATTGATGAAGAAGATGGAAAAGTTGATTCGCGAATACGAATTGTGCTAATTCTTCGTTTTACAAATAAAAACTCAAGAATGAAACGATTTATTCTCGCCCTGTTGTTGTTGCTCCCCATGTTGGGATGGTCAAAGATTCCCGACGAGGAGGATATTGTACGCAAGATTATGGATGGCTCATCGCCCTTCTACTACACCAATCTGCTGATGCGCTACAACAATCTGGAGCATATGTCGGAGGAGGAGTATCACTACCTCTACTACGGCTTCGCCTACCATGAGAACTACAAGCCCATGGCAACGAACAACGCCATAACGGATCTCTACGCCTCGATGATGACGCTCAACACAGATGAGCCCGACCGCGAGCAGATGCAGTACATCATTTCGGTATGCACCGAGGCTATGTATGCCGACCCGTTCAACCCCACGGTGCTCAACATGATGGTCTTTGCGCATGGCGCACTGGGCGACAAGGTAAAGGAGGAGGCCTACTACAACCACCTTCAGGGCGTACTGAACACCATCATGACATCGGGTGACGGCCGCACGGACAAGTATCCGATGCATATCATTATGTTCTCACACGCTGTGGATGTCGTTGCGTCGATGGGTGTCGAGCCCAAGCGTGCCGAGATCATCAGCCGCAATGTGGAGTACATCCCCTTAGCTGAGCCTCGCCGCGTGCCCGACGGAAAGATCAAGGGATTCTACTTCGACTACAGCCGCATCTATCGCAACAAGCCCGACGATGTGACCTTCAAGCGCGAGCGCACATGGCAGTTCAACAATCTCGGAGTAAGAGAGTATAAATAAGCAATACGATGAAACTACTAACCCGTTACATACTACTCGTCTTCACAGCCTGCACTGTGTTCTTCTCGTCGTGTGGCAAGCACAACAAGGAAGAAGACAAGACTACGCCCCAGACCATCATCGTCTATCTCTCCGGCACTTCGCTCAACTGGGCCTTCAGCATCAACGTGCAGGATATTGAGACGGCTCTGCAGCAGAATATCAAGGGTGATAGCCGTGTGGTAGTGGTATGGCAGAACGGTGTAGCGAAGAAGGCCGAGGCCATTGAATTGTGCTACGACAATGGTCATATCACACGACAGCCGCTGGCCGAGTATGACCTATCGAGCACGATGAGCAAGGAGGACTTGAGCTATATATTCAGCGATGTGATGCGTCTGGCTCCGGCTTCGGCATATGGACTTATACTTGGCTCACACTCATGGGCATGGATACCCTTCGACGATTATGACGAGATCCGCACGAACGGACTCTCGAAGAGCGCATATGCGCGTCTGCGCATAAGGGAGGAGCTGCCCCGCCATCTGCAGACCCGATTCATCGGCGATCCAAGTGGCGCCAACCGCTTCGACATCACAACACTTGCAGAGGCTATTCAAGCTACGGGCAAGAAGTTCGAGTATATACTCTTCGATGCCTGCTTTATGGCCAATGTGGAGGCGGCATATGAGCTGCGCAACAGCACGAAGTACGTCATCGGTTCGGCTTGCGAGATTATGGGTAACGGATTCCCCTACACAAAGACCCTGCCCCATCTTATGAAAAATGGAGGTCGCTCGTACGATCTAACTGAGGCTGCAAGGAGTTTTCACGAGCACTATAAGAGTACACTCAAATACTCGGGAACGATTGCCCTTATCAACTGCTCGCAGCTCGACGCGCTGGCAGCGACGATGAAGGAAGTGAACAAGAGCCTCAGCGAGGAGTACGACCGCTCGGCGTTGCAGACATATGAGGGTGGCACCAACCACATCTTCTTCGATCTGGGTGACTATGTCGATAAGGTCTGCACAAGCGCAGAGGCCAAAAGCAGCTTCAAGTCGCAACTGGAGAAGACTGTTCCCGCGAAGTTTACGCTCGACACGTTCTGGTCGACATATATCCATAGCAATCACTAC
>JAFOXS010000113.1 GCA_017391665.1 Alistipes sp.
CCATGATGGGAACCGCTGCCTTAATTTTTTAGTTTAACAATTTTATTATTGATTGGTTTCAATCTTTTCAAGTCATTTCTGCGCAAATGTAACACTTTTTTTATTAATTTTGGCATGTGAAGTGAATTATTTTACTTCCGATGTTTTATTGACCAAGTTTATTTCATTATCAACCAAAGAATTATGAATCTATTGCTTATTTCAAACTCAACTAATGCCGGTGAGCAGTATTTGCAGTACCCCATCCAGAATATAGCCTCTTTCCTGCAGGGCGTCAGCGAAGTTGTATTCGTGCCCTATGCAGCCGTAACTTTTTCATATGCAGCCTATGAGGCCAAGGTTCAGGCTCGCTTCAATGAGATCGGCATCAAGGTGCGCTCGGTTCATCGTGCAAAGGATCCCCGTCGCATGATTAGTGAGGCGCAGGCTATCTGTGTCGGTGGCGGCAATACTTTTGCTTTGGCCAAGAAGATGCAGGAGCAGGGTTTGATGAAGGCCATCTTGAAGAAAATCAAGGATGGAACTCCATACGTAGGCTGGTCGGCTGGCAGCAACGTATCTTGTCCGACAATATGTACAACAAACGATATGCCTATCGTGCAGCCCGAGTCATTCAAGGCTATCGGCGCCGTAAAGTTCCAGATCAATCCTCATTATCTGGACGCCAATCCCGAGGGTCATGCCGGTGAGACTCGCGAGCAGCGTATCGAGGAGTATATCGAGGCTAATCCTCGTCGTTGGGTAGTCGGTCTGCGTGAGGGTTGTATGTTACATCTGCACGATGGCAAGATGGATCTTATTGGTCCTCGTCCGATGCGAATCTTCAAGAAGGGTGTCGAGACTTTCGAGGTCAATGCCGGAGATGATCTTTCATTCCTGTTGTAAACAAGCATTATAGAGTAATCTGTCGATGGCGGATTACTCTCTTTATTTATGGTTAGTACAATTCAGACAGGTCGCCGTGGCGAAGATATCGCTGTGGAGTATTTGCGTGAGGCGGGGTATTTGATCGCGTCGCGCAACTGGCGTTCGGGTCGTTATGAGATTGATATCGTCGCGGAGAAGGATGGCGTGACGCATCTCGTAGAGGTCAAGACCCGTCGGGCAGGGGCATTGCTCTCGCCTGAGGCTACCATTACCCGCCATAAGGTTGCCTCGCTGCATCGTGCCGCTTCGGCGTATCTTGCACAGTGTCGTGTGCGAGGTGAAGTGGAGTTTGATTTGCTGGCTGTGGATATATTTCCTGACAATAGCTATGATGTCCGCTTCATCCGAAATATAGCTGAATTTGGCTGGTAGAGGGATAATATTAGAGAAAAAAGGCTAACTTTGCGCTAAAATAGCAATCAAAATATGTTTCTATATAATATATGTGTTGCTTTGTATGCTCGTCTGGTGGCAGTTGTGTCGCCGTGGAGCAATAAAGCCAAACAGTTTACGCAGGGCCGTAAGGAAATCTTCACCCGCATGGCACAAGCTATCTCGGCCGAGGATCGTGTGGTGTGGATGCATGTAGCATCGCTCGGTGAGTTTGAGCAGGGACGCCCCATTCTGGAGGAGATTCGTCGCAAGTATCCCGAGCTGAAGATTCTGCTCACATTCTTCTCTCCGTCAGGATATGAGATTCGTAAGAATTATGCGGGGGCCGACTATATCTTCTATCTCCCTGTAGATACCCCATCGAATGTCAAGCGTTTTCTTGATATAGCACATCCTGAGCTGGTGATCTTTGTTAAGTATGAGTTCTGGATCAACTATCTCTCGGAACTAAAACGCCGAGGTATTCGTTCCTATCTGGTGTCGGCAA
>JAFOXS010000224.1 GCA_017391665.1 Alistipes sp.
AGCTCGGGTGTGAGTGCCATAGTGCAGATCCTGCAATATATGAGCAACGAGGAGGCGCTGAAGAGTTTTGTAATATGGACTATGGGCTCACTGGGCGATGTCACCACATCGCAACTTTCACTCGTGGCGCCCGCCATTATCGCGGGACTCATCATCTCGGTGTCGGTCATAAAGCCTCTGAATCTTCTGCTTCTGGGCGAGAGTTACGCCCGCACGATGGGACTCAACATACGCCGCACGCGTTCGCTCATACTCCTCTCGACAACTCTTCTGGCGGGAACAGTCACAGCCTTCTGCGGTCCTATCGGATTCATCGGACTGGCCATACCGCACGTAGCACGCATACTCTTCTGCGATGCCGACCATCGCACGCTGCTGCCCGCCGCAGCGCTTACGGGAGCTGTATCGCTGCTCATATGCGACATCATATCGAAGATACTGGTTCTACCCGTAAATACCATCACCGCCCTGCTGGGCATTCCCATCGTCATATGGGTTGTTATTCGCAATAAGAGTATAGTATAAGGATGATTCGTTTTGACAACATACATCTGGGTTATGGTAACCGCACGCTGATAGAGAACCTATCGGCCACCGTTGAGCGTGGTGCACTCACCGCACTGGTGGGTCGTAACGGCACGGGCAAAAGTACGTTGCTGCGCGCAATAGCTCAACTGGGTGATGTACTCTCTGGTGAGATTCTACTCGATGGACATCCATTGCAGACACTTGCACCCTCGGAGATGGCCTCGATGGTAGCCTTCGTGACAACGGACAAAGTACGCATAGCCAATCTGCGTTGCCGCGATGTAGTGGCTCTGGGCCGTGCACCCTACACCAACTGGATAGGTCGCATGCAGGAGCAGGACAAGGCTATCGTGGAGCAGGCACTGGAGTCGGTAGGCATGAGCGACTGTGCCGACAAGACAATGGACAGAATGTCGGATGGCGAGTGTCAGCGAATAATGATTGCCCGCGCCCTTGCACAGCAGACCCCCATTATCCTGCTCGACGAGCCGACAGCATTCCTCGACATGCCCAACCGATATGAACTGTGCACGCTGCTGCGCCGACTGGCACATGAGGAGCAGAAGTGCATACTCTTCTCTACGCATGAACTCGACATTGCGCTCTCGCTTTGCAATGCCATAGCGCTCATTGCACCTCCCGAGTTGCATATCCTGCCCACCGACGATATGGTGCGCAGCGGTCATATCGAGCGACTTTTCACGACAGGCATTGTGGCCTTTGATCCCGCATCGCGCACAGTAAGTGTAAAGAACAAATAAAAAAAGTTGCCCCCAAGTGCGGCAACCTTTTATGTTAAAAGCGGAATCCGAGATAGAATCTCCACGACGACGTATCCACATCAATCTCAAGGCCGGGCATCCACTCGCTCAACTCACCCAGATCGTCATACGTAGCCTTACCCGTACGGTACTCCACACCAAGCGAAAGCACTCGCCACGCAACAGTAGCACCTACGTTATAATATGTTGCATAACGTCCCATGAAGAGTTCATTCTCCACAGCATAGACAGCCGAATAGGAGGGTGTAACGCGGAAATAGGTACTGATCTTCAGATGATGGACGGGATTGACCGTAATCGAAGGGCCCAGCTGCATGCCGGCATCGAGTTGATAGAGCGTCTCATCGTAGGCACCATCGAAGATACTCGTAAGCGGCTGATTAAAGCTGGCTCCATTCAAATCGAGCCACGTCCAGTCCAGACCAAACTTCAATACGCGACCTACGGGCTTACGATGCAGATAGAAGGTCTTACCCCAGCTAAGAGCTGCACCCCAATCGCTATGCATGCTGGCCAACTCGTCGATATTGGTTGTGGTATTCTGCGACACATAAGCGAGGTTGAAGTAAGAAGAACGCCTGCGCCAGATGCGGTCCATCTCCCACTTATCCTGCTCCTTAGAGCGTTCTATGCGGCGCTCCCACTTAGCCTTTGGCCGTGCCGCAACTTCACCCACTCCCGTAATGAGGAGCA
>JAFOXS010000203.1 GCA_017391665.1 Alistipes sp.
GCGCGTACTGTCTTGCCATCCTCGTTCTGCTTCATATAGAATGCCTTGATCTCCTTGGGATAGTTAATCAAGATAACGGGACGCTTGAAGTGCTCCTCTACGAGATAGCGCTCGTGCTCCGACTGAAGGTCGCAGCCCCACTCGCAGGGGAACTCGAACTTGCGGCCTGAAGCCTTCAGGATCTCGATACCCTCGGTGTAGTCCAGACGTACGAAGTCGTTGGCAAGAACAAACTCCAGACGCTCGATAAGCTCCTTGTCCCACATCTTGTTCATGAACTCCAAATCCTCGCGGCAGTTCTCCAACGCATAGCGGATAAGATACTTGAGGAAGTCCTCCGCCAGCTCCATGTTGTCCTCCAGCTCGTAGAACGCCATCTCGGGCTCAATCATCCAGAACTCGGCCAGGTGACGAGGCGTGTTAGAGTTCTCGGCACGGAATGTAGGACCAAAGGTGTAGATGCGTCCCAGTGAGAGAGCACCCAGCTCACCCTCCAACTGACCTGATACGGTAAGGTTACAAGGCTTGCCGAAGAAGTCCTGAGTATAATCTACCTTGCCATCCTCGGTACGGGGAGGATTTGCAATGTCGAGTGTTGTAACGTTGAACATAGCACCTGCACCCTCGCAGTCAGAACCCGTAATCAGGGGAGTGTGGAGGTAGTAGAAGCCGTGGTCGTTGAAATACTTGTGGATGGCGAAAGCCATGGCGTGACGGATACGCAGAACGGCACCAAAGGTGTTTGTGCGGGGACGCAAGTATGCGATGTCACGCAGGAACTCCAGCGAGTGACCCTTCTTCTGCAGGGGGTATGTCTCGGGGTCGGCCGTGCCGTAGATCTCGATCTGTGCGGCCTGCACCTCTACGCCCTGACCCGATGCGGGTGACTCAACGAGCTTGCCATCAACGCGGATGCAGGCACCCGTAGTGATGAGTTTGAGCTGATTCTCATCGAACGATGCCAAATCAACCACGATCTGAATATTTCCGATGCACGAACCGTCGTTCAGTGCGATAAATGCTACGTTTTTGTTGCCGCGCTTGGTGCGTACCCAGCCCTTTACGGTGATGTCGCTACCAACGGCGCCTGATTTCAGAATCTCTGCAATTCTCTGCGTTTTCATGATCTTTATGTTTTTATTTTGTTATTTTTCTTCAGTGTTGTCGCGGGCGGATGATGTGCGCCCGTATCAATCCACAAAGGTAGGGAATAATTTGCTATTTGTCAAAAAAAAAGTACCTTTGCAAACGGTACTTTGTACCGTCAAGCGTTAAATCATTACTTACGACTAACTTTTTGTACGCCGATTTATGAAAAAGTTTATCCTTTTGGGCATGGCCCTGTGTTCGATAATTGCTGCCGAGGCTCAGAATGCCCGAGTCTATCGCTCGGAGTTTTTGACCTACGACAAACGCGAGGATGCGGTGGCTGACCGCCGCTTAGAGACGGCTCGTTATGCCGATTTCAAGCCCGAGCGCATAGCCATTGCCGGTGGCGAGATTCGTTATGTGCAGAAGGTGCAGATCGACGCCACGATGAACGACTATAACCTCTACCTGCATCTGGAGAATGTCGGTATGGCCTACACTCTCTTTATCAACAATGAGCCCGTTGCTGAGGTTGAGGATCCCATCACCCCGTCGGATTTTCTGCTCTCGCCCTATATGCGTCAGGGCGTGAATGAGATAATGCTCGGAGTGCGTCACAGTCGCACGCCGCAGCTGCAGGAGAATATCTTCCAGATGGATTTTACGGAGTTTGAGAATAGCTATCTCTTTGCGCAGCGTCGTCTGGCTGTGCGTGATTTCGATATCCTGCTTGAGCCTGATACCACACGCCAGTATGCAAAACTTAAGCTGGATGTGATTGTGGCCAACGATTTTAATTTTGCCGAGAAGATTCAGGTGGGCTTCGATATATACGACCCGAAGGGAAAACTCATGGAGTATAGCGTCAACGAGATTGAGGTTGAGGGTCGCTCGATCGACACCCTCTCGTTCAAGCCCGACATCTACCACGCCTACGACTTCAAGTGGGGTGATGGTCAGCGTCCGCTGTACGATGTGATGCTCTACGTTAAGCGTAACGGTATGTTGTGGGAGTATATTCCCTTGAAGGTTGGTTTTGGCAAGACGACATATCGTGATGGCAAGTTCTATCGCTTCGATAAGATTCTTCACCTGCAGAAGAAAGAGCACTTCAACGCAACGCCCGACCGCCAGCAGACATACAAGGAGATCGAGCAGCTGAAGTTGCGTGGATACAATACGCTCTGCCCGGACTACCCCCAGCCCAAGTGGTTCTACGATATGTGCGACGCGGCCGGAATGTTCGTAATCGATTGTGCCAATATCAATTCGCCGACCAATAGCAACAACCGAGCCATCGGTGGTACGCCTGCAAACGACCCCAAACTGGTGGATGAGTATCTGCAGCGCGTGAAGGCGATGTACTATCGCTCGCGTAACCATTCGTGCATTGTGGCCTTCTCGCTCGGTGGTGCGCAGTCGGGTAATGGCTACAATATGTACAAGGCCTACGAGTGGCTGAAGTCGGTGGAGAAGCGCCTGCCCGTATTCTATGACGGTGCTGAGGGCGAGTGGAATACGGATAATCAGAATCAGTAGCCCGCAATATGAATATTGAACTCATTGTTGTCGGTAAGACCGACTCGAAGGAGGTGGAGGCACTGGTGGAGATGTACTCCAAGCGAGTGAATCGCTATTGCCGCTTCTCTATTACGACGCTTGCCGATGTGCGCAATACACGCAATATGACCTCCGCCAAGCAGAAGCAGCTGGAGGGTGAGGCTATCCTACGTCTTGTGGGCGATGGCGACTGCCTCGCGTTGATGGATGAGCGTGGCGCGCAGTACACCTCGGTGGAGTATGCCCAGTGGTTGCAGAAGCGTATGCTCAGTGGCGTGAAGCGTCTGGTGCTGGTGATTGGAGGCCCTTATGGATTCTCGGATGAGGTGTATGCCCGTGCCAATGAGAAGATCTCGCTCTCAAAGATGACCTTCTCGCATCAGATCGTGCGAGCCATCTTTGCCGAACAGTTGTATCGTGCCTTCACGATTCTCAATAATGAACCATATCATCACGAATAAATAATGAAAATATTTCGTTCAAATACCCTTCTTACGGCGTGGCGCATCTTGTTGCTCTACGTCGTATTGATGTTGTGCCGTGTGGTATTCTACCTCTACAATAGCGAACTTATCGGAGCATTGCCCCGCGAGGAATGGTGGAGCTTGCTCTGTGGCTCGCTTAAGTTCGACACCGTGTCGATCCTCTATGCCAATGCCGTTTTTATTCTTCTGGCGATGGTTCCACTGCATCTGCGTGAAAAGCGTTGGTGGCAGGGGATGATGTATTGGTATTATGTGGTGGTCAATGCCCTGCTGCTGGTTGTAGTCAATATGGGTGATGCCATCTACTTCCGCTATACGCAGAAGCGTTTCTCAGCCGATGAGGTCTTCTTTGCCGATAACGATAACTCGCTGCAACTGATCTTTACCTTTGCCTCGGAGAACCTGCATATCGTTCTGGCTGGTGTGGCTCTTATCGCCCTTTTGGCTTGGGGTTATCGCCGTCGTGCAAAGGTGGAAAATATCTTTGCAGGAGTGTGGTATTATATTGCGGGTGTTGTGATGCTGGCCTTGGCTGTGGGTCTTGCCATTGGCGGAGTGCGTGGTGGCTTTACCAAGATGACACGCCCCATTACTATCTCCAACGCTACACTCTATACGCCCGACAATGCCCGTGCCACGATGATTCTGAGCAATCCGTTCAGTATCCTCAGAACCATTTCGTCGAGCGGTAAACTGCATTATGAGAAATATTTCGATGAGGCTACGCTTGCCGAGATTTACTCGCCCGAGCATCGTCCCGCCGAGGGTACTTCGGCTACGGAGCTTACAGGTCGCAACGTAGTGTTGTTTATTATGGAGAGTTTCTCGGCCGAGCACTCGGCTCTGTTGCGCCCCGATATATATGCCGATGAGGAGCAGAATGGTTATACCCCCTTCCTGGACTCGCTTATGCGCCAGAGCTATACATTCTATAATATGTATGCCAACGGCAAACGTTCGATTCAGGCTCTGCCAGCGGTGTGGAGTTCTATTCCCTCGTTCAAATCGCCATTCGTGCTGATGCCGCAGGCTATGGCTGAGACCCGCTCGCTGCCCGCCATCCTGAAGGATAAGGGCTATGAGACGATGTTCTTCTGCGGTTCGGATCACGGCTCGATGGGCTTCGGAGCCTATGCACGCCAGACGGGTATTGAGAATCTCTATAGCCGCGAGGATTATGAGAAGGTGCACGGCACTGACGACTTCGATGGTTATTGGGGTATCTGGGACGAAAAGTTCTTGTATTACATGGGAGAGGTGCTTTCTCAGCAGAAGGAGCCCTTCTTCTCGACTATGTTTACCCTTACCTCTCACCACCCCTTTGTGGTGCCCGAGGAGTATGAGGGTGTATATCCCAAGGGCCATACGCCCAACCATCAGTGTGTAGGCTATGTTGATGATGCATTCAGAAAATTCTTCGCCAAGTACGAGAATGAGGAGTGGTTCCGTAATACGGTCTTTGTGTTTGTTGCCGACCATGTGTCGAGCGAGAAGATGACCGAGACTTTCCGTCGCTCGCCAGGCGATTATCACACCTTTGGATTTATGTATGCCCCCGAGAGTGCACTTGTGGGTGAGCATCGTCAGGTGGTGTCGCAGATTGATATTATGCCCACTCTGTTGGGTCTTATGGGTCACTCGGAGCCATACTTCGCCTTTGGCCGTGATATCTTCAATGAGCACGTGGATGAGCCGTTTGCAATAAATTATGATAACAACGCCTTTCAGGCTATCACCTCGTCGCATCTGATTCGCTTTGACGAGAAGAGTGTTACGGGTGTCTATGCCATCGATGATGTTATGCACGAGAATAATCTGCAGGCTGAGGTTTCGACATCTGATGTGGAGCAGCGTATGAAAGCTATGATTCAGAGCTATTATAGCCGTGTGGAGAATAAAGATTACATTGTAAATGATTCAATTTCGGGAGATACAACTTTCTGATAAGCCGAGTATTGATCGTCTGCTCAGGCGTGCCGAGGCACCCATCTGCGACTATACCTTTGTCAATATCTA
>JAFOXS010000346.1 GCA_017391665.1 Alistipes sp.
GTATTTCATATTATGTAAAATTTTCGTAGATTTGCATTGCAAACAACACCTCACAAAGTTAGAAAGAATATGGCAGATAACACCAAAAAATGGATGGAAATTTCGCGTTCCTATCGCATACACCTGCGTCTGGAGAAGCATTTATCGGATAATACGGTCGACTCCTACATGAGAGATCTGGCTGCATTCGCCCACTTCATTCTGCGCATGTACGATCTGCCGCCCGTAAAGGTCGAACCCGAAATGATCAGCAAATACATGGTCCGACTCTACGACATTGGCCGCGAGAAGAGTTCTCAGGCACGCGCTCTGAGCAGCATAAAGAGTTTCTACAACTATCTACTCCTCGAGGGAAAGTTTGAGTCGTCGCCAGCCGAGCTGATCGAAGCACCAAAGGCCTCACGCCCTCTGCCCGATACACTCTCTGTAGAGGAGATCGACCTTATAATCGGCTCAATAGACGACTCTACGGTCAAGGGACTGCGCGACCGTGCCATCCTGGAGGTGTTGTACTCGTGCGGACTGCGCGTGAGCGAATTGTGTGACCTGCGAATGGGCGATCTGTTCTTCGGCGAGGGATATATCCGTGTCATAGGCAAGGGCGACAAGCAGCGCCTGATTCCCATCAGCGGTGTGGCGCGCGAGCGCATATCCTTATACAAGGATAAACGCCCCAGGATACATAGCGGCGAGGATACTCTGTTCCTGAACAATCGAGGCAAGCGCCTTACACGAGTGATGATATTCACTATCCTCAAGCAGGCGTGTCAGCGTGCCGGCATAACGAAGAAGATCAGCCCACATACACTTCGCCACTCCTTCGCAACGCATCTTCTTGAGGGTGGCGCCAGCATACGTCAGGTGCAGGAGTTGCTCGGCCATGAGAGTATTCTCACAACCGAGATATACACCCACCTCGATACGGGGCATCTGCGTCAGACTCTGGAAGAGCATCTGGGATTGGAATAAAGAAAGAGGGTCGCACAAGCGACCCTCTTTCTTTATGAAATTTTACTCTTTGGCTACGGACAATGCCTTGGTAGTCGTGTAGTACTTCGATATCATCTGCGAACGCTCCCACGCGGGAATCTCGCCCTGCTTCAGGTAGTCGAGATATACCTGCATAACCGAGCTGAAACGCTGTTCGTGAGTCTTCACGATCTCAGCGGGAATGACAACCTGCCACTCATGATCGCCACACTTCTGCACATCCAGACCGGGGTACTTATCTGAAAGCGAACGCAACACGCGACGCAGTGTAGATTCCGTCTCGGCATCGTCGCTCATCTTGCTAACCACGTAGAGCATAGGCTTATAACCCTGCTCGGCACCCTGACGAATCTCAATATTGGCCTTCGAGCCCTTCACCACCGAGTAGTGCGTATCGCCAGTACCCTCGGTGCCTACGGCAGCCATAAAGTTCCACACAACACTAACGCGCACATTCACGCCATTCAAGCGATAGTTCATCTCGCCATTGGAATAGACCTGCAGCGTGTCGTTAACAACATCGGGCTGCAGGAAATCGGGATACTCATCCTGTCCCGTAACCAAACGATACTTATCTATAGGAATAGGCGTAGCCCAGCGGCGTGCCGAGGTGAACTCAATATCTTTCGTATAGTCGATCTCCTGTTCGGGCATAACGGTGCACTGCACAAGATCGACAAGGTGCGTGGTCACATCCACTATACCCTCACCCTGCTGGTCAACATCGAAATACCACTCGGGACGACGCAAAGGCTGACCCGACACATACTTGAAGAAGTGGTGCACGCTCTCCTTCGTGATGGCGGGATCTTCGGGTGTACCCTGCTGCATCTCGCCAAAGAGATCCTTGTTAGCCACCAGTACGCGCTGCAGCTCGTTGTTGATCTCCGAGCGCTCGGTCATAATATCATAGACCATAGAACCCTTCGCGGGAGCCTCGAGAAGTGTCTGCTCGAGCATCTGAAAGCTCTTTGTATCGATAGCCATCGGCTTGTCCGACAGCACGTTGTAGCCTGCATCCACTGAAGCCTTGACGTAAGAGGTCTTCTTGCCGTTGTTGCCAGCCAGCACCACCACATTACCCTTCTTCTCAGCGATCATCCTGTCGAGAAAATCCTCGCCCGTATAGAGCACTTCGTTCCACGATGTGGGACGCTCAGAACGCTCGTTGTAAATTTTCACGCGGTCAAGGTGCATCTGCGCATCATCACCCTCGGGGGCATAGACATGAACCGTAGGATCTACCTCGTCGTACATATACATCTGCACCAGCGCAGCGTGGAAATGGCCCGGATCGAGCGTAAGGAGTTTCACCTCGCCCGGTGTGCCGTTAAAGCCATCGCCAGAGGGTGCCGAGCCTGAGCATGCGCTCAACGCAAGAGCAGCAGTAGCCATAAAAATCAAGTTTTTTTTCATACTATTTTCGTTTTATAATTTTCCTCTCATAGGGCGCGCCGACCATCGACCACGCCATCAACCCAACAAAGATACAAAAATATTAAATCTCGAACAACAAATAACATAATCAACCTCCAACGGCTATTTTTTTATTAACTTTGTTATTAACTTTGTTACCTAATTTTTGTGAATACTATGAAAATTCTTACACTTCTACTCTCCGTTGCTACGATTTTATCCGCATCGGCACAAACTCATGATGTGAAAGATTTTGTCGCAAGTGCCACCCAAAGAGGCACAGAACCTGTGGATTATATTTTCCGACTATTCGAGCAGTCCGACATCGTGGTCATTGGCGAGCGCGACCACCGCGACACCACGCAATATGAGTTGATTTTGGATATTCTCGGCGATCCCCGCTTTATCGAACGCGTGGGATATGTATATACCGAGGTGGGATGCGTAAATCGAACCGACGAGGTGAACCGCCTCATAAAAAATCGTTCGCTATCGGATAACGAGTTTAACGAAGAGCTCTACTCGTATCTTCGCAAGGGAGAGGTCTTTTACCCACTATGGGAGAAGTACAATCGCGTGCAATTTCTCAAAGGATTACACAAAATCAACCGCGACAGCCGTCGAAAAATCACTTTGGGGCTGACCGACTGCGACTTTGCGTGGGAGGATGTAGATTCTGCCCAAGAGTATCTTGATCTATACAATGGCTCTGCTTGCGACTACCGCGACTCGACGATGGCAGCCAACTTTGCCAAGATGTACGCCAAGCAGCGCCCCCTAAAAGGGAAACGCAAGGCGCTGATTATCACCAATCAACCTCACGCAACGAATGCCGCATTTGCGAAACGAGATTACCTTCGCCAAGGCCGTTGGTTGAAGAATCTTTTTGGCGAGCAGAGAGTAAAAATCGTGATGTTGAATTGGGCCGAATATCGTCTTTTCGATGGGCGACGTATGCCATTGGTGGCAGATGGCAAATGGGATGCTGCATTTGAGATATTGGGATGCAAACCCTTCGGAATGGATATTCAAGATACCCCGTATGGCGCAACGCCATACGCTGATCCCGCTTACGGCAAGTTGCTGTGGCAAGATATCGCCGACGGAATTATCTACTACAAACCCTTCTACGAAACGGTGGTTGCCGTAGGCGTTCGTGGCATTGTCGATAAAAATTTTGAGGAGGAGTTTATGCGCCGAACAAACATCTTTTACGAGGCTATGGGATTACCAAAGACCTCGCTAAACGATGCGAAGTCATCGTACGATGGGTTTACCGCAGTCGAGGGGACATTCCCGCAAAAAGCCGAGGAGGTGAAGGCCTTGATACGTTCGCTGATTTCGGATAAATAATCCGTCAGCCGATGGCTGACGTGTGGAAGTATGTATCACAGGCATAAAAAATTGCGTAAAATGTTGATTTTTACATTTTTTGCAGTATCTTTGTCCTCGCTTTCGCGCGCGTAAGGCGCGAGCGCAGGCATAAAACATTTATTATTAACCATTTAACGAGCGATTGTATCGCACAAATTTTTCCACGATGGAAGTATTGAACAATGTAGCAAACGAGGGTTTCGATTGGAACGCGTTTGAGAATGATTTGGATCTCTATGGCGGTCAGACCAAGGAGCAGGTTTCTGAGGCTTATGGCCAGACTTTGTCTAACATCGCTGTTGGCGAGGTTGTAGAGGGTACCGTTAGCGAGATCAACAAGCGCGAGGTAACCGTAAACATCGGCTACAAGAGCGAGGGTATGATTCAGGCAACTGAGTTCCGTTACAACCCTGAGTTGAC
>JAFOXS010000003.1 GCA_017391665.1 Alistipes sp.
CGCACGAGGTGATAACGAACACCGGGGAGGTCCTTAACACGACCACCACGTACGAGCACGATTGAGTGCTCCTGCAAGTTGTGACCCTCTCCGGGGATGTAGGCATTGACCTCCTTGCCGTTGGTCAAGCGAACACGTGCCACCTTACGCATAGCCGAGTTCGGCTTCTTGGGAGTGGTTGTATATACACGAGTACATACGCCACGACGCTGGGGACACGCTGCGAGTGCAGGTGACTTACTCTTGTCTACCTGGCTAACTCGACCGTTTCTTACTAACTGTTGAATAGTTGGCATTGTAAAAACTTTTGTCCTTTAATGGTTAATTTAAAAAATTTCGTCTTCTAAAACGTCCAATTCGGAGTGCAAAGGTAATCAAAAAAATTTAATAACACTATATAAAAGCATCTTTTTTCCGCATTTTTCAGCGATTTAGCCCTATTGCGATTCTTTTTGCTTATCGTTTCGCTGAAGTTATAAGATTTCATTTATACGCGAGGGTTTATGAGCGTATTTTTCAGCACTTTACAATTATTTAACATTGGCGTGTCATAAACAACCAATTTATGTTCTTTTTGTGCTTTTATCGGCTTTCTGTGGCTGTTTGGAGGGGGTGGCCAAACGAGAGGAACAGACCGCAAAATTGACAAAAACCGAGCATTTACTTCACCAGCAAAATCGGGCAAAAAAATGGCAGTTTTGAGGTGGAAAATGGCAAAAAAAGGGAGAGATCCGGAGATGGAAACCTCACCATCGGGGAGAGTTTTCAGCATAAAAAGAGAGGGAAAGTGACCCCGTTTTGTGGCAAAATCGGAGAAGAAAAGAGGAAAAATTTCGAAAAAAAGAGGGGTGATTCGAGGCAGTTTCCTGCTGTTTTCCGAGGGCAACAAATAAGATATTGCGACTCAAAATTGCCGTTTATTCAAAAAAAAGGTACCTTTACAAAAAATACGCGCGCGTATAAGGCGCCCCACGACCTATGAGCAAAAAGACATTAATTCTGTGCGCCGTAGCACTCTTTGCGATAGTCATAATATCGCTTACGGGCAACATCATCACCATCGGTGACAAAGCAATGCAGATACACCCTGCCGTGGGATGGACATTTTATACCATCCTGTGGCTCTTCGTGTTACGCTTTATTGCATGGCCTACATTGAAATTTCTTTTCACGCCCGAGCTCAAGGGCGACGAGCGCGAGCGACTGGACGATATGGAGCCAGCAGAATTGGCTCGCTACGCTAAAAATCTTGCGATGAACCAGCAGGAGAACGACCTCTACGCCGATGCGGAGACACCCCTGCAGGGTGTGCGCATGGTGCTTGAGCAGCGCGACAAGGAGGCGACAAGCGTGGTGCGCAAGGTGGCACTCAACGTATTTATAGTGACGGCAATAAGCCAGAACGGATCGTTCGACATCATCACCGCTATGGGTATGAATCTGCAGATGATCAACCGCTTGGTGGCGATGCGTCACCGCCGCCCCTCACTAACGCAACTACTTGAGCTCTATGTGATTGTCATCTCTTCGACGCTCATCATCTCGCTCACGGACAACATCCTCGACGAGATCGATGCGGGCGAGTTGCTCGGCTCGGCAGCCGGCAGCTCTCTGGCAAAAACTCTCATCGCCTCGTCCGTCAATGGAGCGATGAATGCCTATCTCACGCTGCGCGTAGGTAAGATGACAATGAGGTATCTGGAGATGGGTAGCCGTCACTTCAAGCAGAACCGCAAGAAGATTCGCCGCGAGGTACGCAAGAGCGCATTCAAGGAGATTCCCGCCATAGCAAAGGATGGACTGGAGACAATTTCGGGGGCAGTGAAGAGCTCGACGTGGGACAAAATCGCGAGTCTCAACCCACTGAAAAAGAGTACGGCACAGGAGTAAATTTTGAAAATTCATCTCTACGTACTATCTTTACACGCGAAAAGAATAATATAATATAAGGTAAACAATATGAAAAAACTCTTTTTAACACTTACGGCAGCTGTACTCTCATTCACGGCTATGGCCGATGAGGGTATGTGGCTGTTGCCCTATCTTCAGAAAATGAACATCAAGGATATGAAAGCCAAAGGCCTGAAGCTCTCGGCCGAGGATATCTATTCTGTAAACAAATCTTCGCTCAAGGACGCTATCGTGATCTTCGGTGGCGGCTGCACAGGCGAGATCGTATCGGAGAAGGGACTGATCTTCACCAACCACCACTGTGGTTAC
>JAFOXS010000206.1 GCA_017391665.1 Alistipes sp.
GTGCATCTTAAGCTCGGGACCTACGACGATAACCGAACGAGCCGAGTAGTCAACACGCTTACCCAAAAGGTTCTGACGGAAACGACCCTGCTTACCCTTGAGTGAGTCACTAAGTGACTTCAACGGGCGGTTGCTCTCATTCTTAACGGCGTTGCTCTTGCGAGAGTTGTCGAACAATGAATCGACAGCCTCCTGCAACATACGCTTCTCGTTACGAAGGATCACCTCGGGAGCCTTGATCTCGATCAATCGCTTCAGACGGTTGTTACGGATAATCACGCGACGATACAGATCGTTCAAATCAGATGTCGCGAAACGACCACCATCCAGCGGCACCAAGGGGCGCAACTCGGGAGGAATAACGGGGATTACGTTCAATACCATCCACTCGGGCTTGTTCTTGCCGTTCGATGCGCGGAAAGACTCGATAACGTTCAACTGCTTCAGAGCCTCGCTCTTACGCTGCTGCGAAGTCTCCGATGAGGCCTTGTGACGCAGGGCGTATGACATAGAGTCGAGATCAACCTTCTGCAACAGCTCGTAGATAGCCTCGCCACCCATCTTGGCAACGAACTTCTGCGGATCGTCATCGGGAAGTGACTGGTTGCCAGCGGGAAGAGCTGCCAATACGTCGAGATACTCCTTCTCCGAAAGGATATCCAGCTTATTGATGCTCTGGCCGTTGTTGATAGTTACATTCTCAGCAGCACCTGCCTGAAGAACTACGTAACGCTCGTAATATATGATTGACTCCAACTTCTTGGTAGGAATACCCAACAGATAACCGATCTTTGAGGGAAGAGAACGGAAGTACCAGATGTGAACCACGGGCACAACGAGTGAGATGTGACCCATACGCTCACGACGTACCTTCTTCTCAGTAACCTCCACACCGCATCGGTCGCAGACGATACCCTTATAACGGATACGCTTGTACTTACCGCAGTGGCACTCATAGTCCTTCACAGGACCGAAGATGCGCTCGCAGAAGAGACCATCGCGCTCGGGCTTGTAGGTACGATAGTTGATTGTCTCGGGCTTCAACACCTCACCACTCGACTGAGCCAGGATCTCCTCGGGAGAGGCCAGACCGATTGAAATGTGGCTGTAACCGTGTTGCTTATTATTATCTTTAATTGCCATATTACAAATCTCTTTATTTTTTATACCTACTATATATTACTCCAATTTAACTGACAGAGCCAAACCGCGCAACTCGTGCAAGAGCACATTCATTGCCTCGGGTACGCCCGGACGTGGCAGGTTGTCACCCTTAACGATAGCCTCGTAAGCCTTGGCACGGCCCATCACGTCATCAGACTTGATGGTGAGGATCTCCTGCAGGATATTGGCGGCACCGAAGCCCTCCAATGCCCAAACCTCCATCTCACCAAAACGCTGACCACCAAACTGAGCCTTACCGCCCAAGGGCTGCTGCGTGATGAGTGAGTAGGGACCGATAGAACGAGCGTGCATCTTATCGTCGATCATGTGACCCAGCTTCAACATGTAGATAACACCTACGGTTGCGGGCTGGTCGAACATATCGCCCGTACCACCATCGTAGAGGTAGGTACGACCACTGCGAGGAATGCCTGCCTGTGCTGTGTACTCATTGATCTGCTCGAGTGAAGCACCGTCGAAGATAGGCGTAGCGAACTTAAGGCCCAACTCGCGACCTGCCCAGCCGAGTACGGTCTCGTAGATCTGACCGAGGTTCATTCGTGAAGGCACACCCAGAGGGTTCAAGCAGATATCCACGATAGTACCATCCTCGAGGAAGGGCATATCCTCATCGCGAACGATCTTCGCAACGATACCCTTGTTACCGTGACGACCCGCCATCTTATCACCTACCTTAAGCTTACGCTTCTTGGCGATATATACCTTGGCCATCTGGATAACACCCGATGTGGGCAACTCATCACCATTGGTGAGGTTGTACTTCTCACGCTTGATGCGTGCATCGGCCTTCTTCCACTCGATGGTATAGTTATTAATTGTAGTCTCGATAAGTGAGTCGAGCTCAGCGTCGCCGGTCCACTGGCAAGAGCCGAGGTTGAGGTAACCAGCAACAACACCGGTCTTCTCGTCAACATCGCGTGAAGCGATCTCCTCGAGCATCTTCTGCGTAAACTTGGTACCCGGAGCATAGAGCTCAACACCGAAGTAGTCAGATACGTTTGATACAACCTTACCGTCAACGAGCTGCATGAGCTTGTCAACCAAAATCTTGGTGAGCTCGGCAACCTCCTTGGCAAACTTCTGGTCGATCTGCTCGAGCTGTGCACGCTCGGCAGCCTTACTGCGCTTACCCTCCTTCTGGGCGTGGCTGTAAAGCTTGGTGTCGATAACAACACCGTGCAATGAGGGCTGCGCCTTGAGCGAAGCATCCTTAACATCGCCAGCCTTGTCACCAAAGATAGCACGCAAGAGCTTCTCCTCGGGAGAGGGATCGCTCTCACCCTTGGGAGTGATCTTACCGATAAGGATATCACCGGGGTGAACCTGAGCACCGATACGGATAATACCGTTTGCATCCAAATCCTTGGTTGCATCCTCGCTTACGTTGGGGATATCAGATGTAAGCTCCTCAACACCGCGCTTGGTGTCACGAACCTCCATGATGTACTCGTCAACGTGTACAGATGTGAAGATATCCTCACGCTGGATACGCTCCGAAATAACGATCGCATCCTCGAAGTTGTAACCCTTCCAGGGCATGAACGCCACCTTAAGGTTACGACCCAAAGCCAACTCACCATTCTCGGTTGAGTAACCCTGAGTAAGGATCTGACCCTTGGTTACGTGGTCACCCGTAAGAACAATGGGCTTCAACGTAACGGTTGTATTCTGGTTAGTACGACGGTAACGGGGCAACTCGTAGGTAGTAACCTCGGGCTGGAACGAGCAGATAATCTCCTCGCGTGTACGCTCGTACTTAATCTGAATCTTGGTAGCATCGGCAAATACAACCTCACCATCGCCCTCAGCCACAACCTGAATGCGGCTATCGGTGATCATCTCCTTCTCGATACCTGTACCGACGATAGGAGACTCACATGTAATAAGGGGTACTGCATGACGCATCATGTTTGAACCCATCAACGCACGGTTAGCATCGTCGTGCTCGAGGAAGGGAATCAAACTTGCTGCGATAGAGGCAATCTGGTTGGGAGCAACGTCCATAAGAGTTACCTCCTCAGCCGTAATTACGGGGAAGTCGGCACCCTCACGAGCCTTGATACGGTCGGGATTAAGGAAATTACCCTCATCATCGATGGGCTCATTAGACTGTGCTACGATGTGACCCTCCTCAGCCTCTGCAGAGTAATATTTGATCTGGCTGTTATCCATGTTGACCTTACCATTCTCAACCGAGCGGTAGGGAGTCTCGATGAATCCCATGTCAGAGATCTTTGCATATACGCAAAGTGATGAAATCAAACCGATGTTCGGACCCTCAGGAGACTCGATAGGACAAAGACGACCATAGTGAGTATAGTGTACGTCTCGAACCTCGAAACCTGCGCGGTCACGTGACAGACCACCAGGACCCAACGCCGACAGACGACGCTTGTGCGTAATCTCGGCCAGGGGGTTGATCTGATCCATGAACTGCGAGAGCTGGCTGGTACCGAAGAATGAGTTTACAACGCTTGACAGAGTCTTGGCGTTGATCAAATCTACGGGAGTAAATACCTCATTGTCACGCACGTTCATGCGCTCACGGATGGTACGTGCCATACGCACGAAACCTACCGAGAACTGGTTGGCCAACTGCTCGCCAACGGTACGAACACGACGATTCGAGAGGTGGTCGATATCGTCCACCTCAGCCTTCGAGTTGATAAGCTGAATCAGATACTTGATGATCTCGATGATATCCTCACGAGTAAGGATGCGGGTTGCGGGATCGATATCGAGGTTCAACTTGGTGTTGATACGATAACGACCTACCTGACCCAAATCGTAACGCTTATCAGAGAAGAAGAGCTTGTCGATCACGTCGCGAGCCGTAGCCTCATCAGGTGGCTCCGAAGCGCGCAACTGCCTGTAGACATAAACAACGGCCTCCTTCTCGGAGTTACATGGATCCTTCTGCAAGGTGTTATAGATAATCGAGAAGTCGATACCCGAAGCATTCTCCTTGTGCAGGAGGATGGTCTTCGCGCCGCTCTCGATGATAGCGTCAATGTGATCCTCGGTGAGCTCTACCTCACGGTCAACGATAACGTTGTTACGCTCGATAGATACCACCTCACCCGTATCCTCATCTACGAAGTCCTCAACCCAAGATGAGAGAACGCGCGCAGCCAGCTTGCGACCTACGGCCTTCTTCAAATTGCTCTTGGTAACCTTTACCTCGTCGGCAAGGTCGAAGATCTCCAGAATCTGCTGATCGGTCTCAAAGCCGATAGCACGCAACAAGGTTGTTACGGGCAACTTCTTCTTACGGTCGATGTAGGCATACATCACGTTGTTGATGTCGGTAGCGAACTCAATCCACGAACCCTTGAAGGGGATGATACGTGCTGAGTAGAGCTTCGTACCGTTGGTGTGCATGCTCTGACCAAAGAAGACACCGGGTGAACGGTGCAACTGCGATACTACAACACGCTCAGCACCATTGAACACGAACGTACCACGATCGGTCATGTAGGGGATGGTACCGAAATATACATCCTGA
>JAFOXS010000286.1 GCA_017391665.1 Alistipes sp.
GCGCGAGAAGGGTATCACCATCAAGAGCCACGCCATTCAGATGGAGTACAAGGCCCGCAATGGCGAAACCTACGTTCTGAACCTTATCGATACCCCGGGACACGTCGATTTCTCTTACGAGGTGTCACGTGCCATCGCTTCGTGCGAGGGTGCACTGCTCGTAGTAGATGCTACGCAGGGTATTCAGGCGCAGACCATATCGAACCTCTACCTCGCCATCGGCAACGATCTGGAAATAATCCCCGTGCTTAATAAGATTGACGTAGAGTCAGCCATGATCGACGAGGTTAAGGATCAGGTTATCGACCTTATCGGTTGCAAGGAGGAGGATATTCTTCTGGCGTCGGGTAAGACTGGTCAGGGCGTAGATGATGTGCTGGAGGCTATCGTTGAGCGTATCCCCGCCCCCAAGGGTGATGACGATGCGCCGCTGCAGGCTCTGATTTTCGACTCTGTGTTCAACCCCTTCCGTGGTATTATTGCCTACTTCCGTGTCTTCAACGGCACCATCCGCAAGGGCGACCACGTGAAGTTCTTCAATACGGGCAACGATTACGATGCCGACGAGGTGGGTGTATTGCGACTGAAGATGGCGCCCCGCGATGAGATTCGCTCGGGCGACGTAGGCTACATCTGCTCGGGAATCAAGAATGCCAAGGATGTGAAGGTGGGTGATACCATCACCTCGATGGCACGCCCCTGTCAGGAGGCTATCGCTGGCTTTGAGGATGTGAAGCCGATGGTCTTTGCGGGTGTCTATCCCGTTGAGGCTGACCAGTATGAGGACCTGCGTGCATCATTGGAGAAGTTGCAGCTTAACGACGCTTCGCTTACCTTCGAACCCGAGTCGTCACTCGCTCTGGGCTTTGGATTTAGATGCGGTTTCTTAGGTCTGCTGCATATGGAGATTATTCAGGAGCGTCTGTACCGTGAGTTCGATATGGATGTTATCACCACCGTACCCAACGTATCATACCGTATCACCACCACCTCGGGTGAGGAGCTCGAAGTGCACAACCCCTCGGGACTGCCCGAAGTAACAAAGATCTCGACCATCGAGGAGCCCTATATCAACGCACAGATCATCACCAAGGCCGATTTCTTAGGTGCTGTGATCAAGCTCTGTATCGACAAGCGTGGAGTGATGAAGAATCAGAACTTTATTACGCAGGATCGTGTGGAGGTCAATTTCGATATGCCTCTGTCGGAGATTGTCTTCGACTTCTACGATAAATTGAAGAGCATCTCGAAGGGCTACGCCTCGTTCGACTACCACCGTACGGGCTACAAACCCTCGAAGCTTGCGAAGCTGGATATCCTGCTCAATGGTGAGCCTGTGGATGCATTGTCGTCGCTGATCTATGCCGACCACTCGTATGACTTTGGCCGTAAGATGTGTGAGAAACTCAAGGAGCTTATTCCCCGCCAGCAGTTCGATATCGCCATCCAGGCGGCTATCGGAGCGAAGATTATCGCCCGTGAGACCGTTAAGGCAGTGCGTAAGGACGTTACCGCGAAGTGCTACGGAGGTGATATTTCTCGTAAAAGAAAACTGCTGGAGAAGCAGAAGGCTGGTAAGAAGCGTATGCGTCAGGTAGGTCAGGTGCAGGTGCCCCAGTCGGCATTCCTCGCGGTGCTTAAGATGGATTAAACAAATAACCTTAAAACACTATATGAAGAAAACAATTATCGACCTTTTCGAGCAGTCGGTTGCCAAGTTTGGCGAGCGTACATTCCTGCTTGAGAAACACGACGGCGAGTTCCGCCCCACAACCTATAAGGAGTGTAAGGCTCAGGCACTCAGTATCGGTGCCGGTCTGGCGGCTATGGGCATTCAGCCTAAGCAGACCGTATCAATCCTTGCCGAGGGTTGCAACAACTGGATTCTCTCGGAGCTCGGATTGCTGTATGCCGGCGCTATCAGCGTGCCCCTTTCGATTAAGCTGGAGGAGGCTAACGACCTTCTGTTCCGTCTGCGTCATGCTGACGTTGTGGCTATCTTCGTCTCTCGCAACCAGCTGCCCAAGTTCCGCAAGATTCGTGAGCAGTTGCCTCTGATCGAGCATGTTATCGTCTTCGACTGCGATATGCAGCTGCAGCAGGGCGAGCTCTTCCTCTCTGAGGTTGCCGCTAAGGGTGAGGAGTATCTAAAGGAGCATAAGGAGGAGTTTCTGGCTATCGGTCAGGCTATTCAGAACGACGACTACGCCACTATCACCTACACATCGGGTACTACAGCCGACCCCAAGGGTGTTATCCTTACTCACCGCAACTATACGGCCAACGTCGAGCAGGCTCTTACACGTATCTCTATCCCCGAGGATTATACGATGTTCATCATCCTGCCGCTGGATCACTGCTTTGCACACGTAGCAGGTTTCTATATCATGGTGGCTTGTGGTGCTTCGGTAGCTACCACGCAGGTGGGTCGCACTCCGATGGAGACGCTGAAGAACGTACCCGTAAATATCAAGGAGGTGAAGCCTCACGTGCTGTTGTCAGTTCCCGCTTTGGCTAAGAACTTCCGTAAGTCTATCGAGACCTCGATAAAGAAGCAGGGTCCCAAGGTGGAGAAACTCTTTAAGTTTGCACTGAAGGTTGCCTACGAGTATAATCAGGATGGTCTTAACAAGGGCAAGGGCTGGCGCTTTATCCTTAAGCCGCTGGTTTCGCTGTTCGATAAGATTCTCTTTGAGAAGGTACGCCAGGGATTTGGTGGCAACATCAAGTTCTTCGTGGGCGGTGGTGCGCTTCTGGATTCGGAGCTGCAGCGCTTCTTCTACGCTGTAGGTATGCCTATGTTGCAGGGTTATGGTCTGTCGGAGGCTACACCC
>JAFOXS010000102.1 GCA_017391665.1 Alistipes sp.
AAATTCCTCTTTGTGCGGTTGTTTTTCGCTTTGGGTTGTGTTTTTTTCGTTTTAATAATGTAGTTGTTTGTTACTTGACGAATTATTGTTTATTTTGCATAGTGAAAAAATGTGTTATTATGAACTCGTTGGATATAATTAAACAAAAGCCGTGGCTGGTAAGCCTTGTGTGTGCCCTATTCCTGCTATATCCTAATATAGCATGGTTTCTGTGCGACATGAGTTTCGTTGATGCTGATGAGCACAACAACTTTATCATCTTCTTCTGCTTCCGCGCGTTGTATATATGGGGTATACTCTATCTCCTCATCGCGCTCAATATCCGTTTGCTGCATACGCTCAATTTCTTCAAGCGTGTGGCGATGAATATGGGTATTGCATTGGGAGCATTGGGCCTGTATCTTGCCGTTACGATGCTCACCCATTTTAATTATGACAACTTTGTCAGCATCGTAGTTTTTCAGTTTATCATCGCTGGTTTGCTCTCTACGATGCTCGGTTATATCTATCTGCTCTACACCTCGCAGCGTGAAAAGGAGAAGCTTATCGAGCAACTTAAGATTGAGAGCCTGGAGAGCCGCTGCTCGGCTCTGATGAACCATATCAACCCCCATTTCTTTTTCAACGCTCTGAATGGTATTTCGGCGCTGGTTCGCAAGAATAATAATGAGAAGACTCTGGACTATGTGGACAAGCTGTCCGACATCTTCCGCTACACCATTAAAAGCGACAGCAAGACACTCGTGACGCTCAACGAAGAGCTCACATATGTGGAGGCTTTCCGTCATGTGATGGAGGTGCGTTTTGCCAACAAGTTCCAGATTGATGTGGATGTTAAGCAGGAGAGCCAAACCCTCCTCCTGCCCGTGCTCTCGCTATTACCCCTGCTGGAAAATGCCGTTATACATAACACCATCGACAGCGAGCACCATCTATCGGTAAGCATTACGCTCAACGATAAGCAGGAGCTGGTGGTGTCAAATCCCATATTCCCCAAACTCACGCCTGCCGATACAAATGGCACTGGTTTGAAGAATCTGGAGAATCGCTTCCGCCTGCTGATGGGCAAAGAGATAAGAGTTAATAGCGACGGTAAATATTTTACAGTATATCTACCCCTAAAATAGATATCATGAGAGTACTGATTGTAGAAGACGAAACTGCAGCATATGAGAATCTATGTGAGATGCTCCATTCGATAGATTCATCAATTACTATACTCGCCAATACGGAGAGTATTCAGCAGACTGTGCGCTGGTTGAACGAAAATCCTCAACCCGACCTGATCTTCATGGATATACACCTCTCTGATGGCTCGGCTTTCGCCATTTTCGAGATGATGACCATCGAGACACCTATCATCTTCACTACGGCATATGACCAGTATGCTATCGATGCATTCAAGGTCAATAGTGTGGATTATCTGCTCAAGCCTGTCAAGTTGCACGAGTTGGTTGCCGCTTTGTCGAAGTTCCGCAAGCTATCGACTGAGAACCTCGCTCAATACATCGAACGCTTATCGCACCTTCGACCGGCTCGTAAGTACCGCGATAAGATGCTCATTACATATAAGGATAAAATAATACCCATAAATACCGCCGATATAGCATGTTTCTACAACACCGACCGCACGACACATGTAATAATGTTCAACGGTGATGTATATCAATATGCCACATCATTGGAGCAAATGATGCAAGCCCTCGATCCAGCGTTGTTTATGCGTGTGAACAAACAGTATATTCTCTCGCGCAACTGCATAGGCGAGATAACTGTATGGTTCAATGGCCGTTTGCGTATATCGACAAACGTGGATGTGCCCGAACAGATTTTTATTAGCAAGAACAGAGCCTCTGAATTTAAGTCATGGCTAATTAACGAGGAGGAGATCTAAATGACAAAGAAGATAACAATATGCGCATGCTCATCGCGTACTTTTATACCCTCAGTGGAGGTGGCCCGACTTCTGGTTGTGCTGCGTCGCGAAGGCTTCGAGGTTACGCTTCATGCTGACCTATGTGAGGCGGCACAGCTGAAAAGCGACGAGTTGTGTAATGCCGATTGCGTTGTGGGCTGTTATAAGCGTGCTATGCAGGCACTTTACGATTCGGCAGAAAAGAGCGCACCAAAGCTCGTGGAGATACGCGAACATACGGCAGATTATGTGCTGGGTGAGTTGGGTGTAACCAATCGAGATGTCACCGAGCAGGAGTACGAAGCGGCCTTGCAGGAGGTGCTGGCTCTGCCCAAAAAGGTGGCCGAGGATGCATGGTATCCCGTGCTGGAAAAGGATAAGTGCTTAAATTGTGGCAAGTGTCACGATTTCTGTCTTTTCGGTGTATATGATATCAAGGATAGTAAGGTGAGGGTTGTGGCACCCGAAAACTGCAAGAACAACTGCCCTGCCTGTGCCCGCATATGTCCCGCAGGGGCAATTATCTTCCCCAAATACGACAAGGCTCCCATCAACGGTGGCGAGCAGATGGAGGAGGGAACAATAAAGATTGATATGGAGGCAGTCTATGCCGACGCATTGCGTACCCGTCTGGCTCATCGACGTGCCAGCGTGATGCTACTTAAAGATAAGAAACAATGACACTAAAAGAGCTAGGCATACTAACCCGTACGGCACTGCGTATTGCAGCAGGTGCTACGCCCCGAGGCCTGTGGAAAATTATCTACAACTTCGGATGGCGCAACATACGCAACATGGCAGCCTTTGAGCGTCGTCAGGCCGAGGGCAAGCCCTTCTTTCCGGCCTTTGTGATGATTTCTGTCACCGAGACATGTAATTTGTCATGCTCCGGATGCTGGGTGTCGGCCGGTGGTCGCAAGCAGCTTAGCGCCCAGCAGCTGGACGGTATTATCTGTGAGAGCAAGAAGCAGGGATCATACTTCTTTGGTATTCTGGGTGGTGAGCCGTTGATGTATAAGGGACTGTGGGATGTAATCGAGAAGCACTCGGATTGCTACTTCCAGCTCTTCACCAACGCAACGCTTCTCACAGATGAGATAGCACAGTGTATGCGTCGCCTGGGCAATGTCACACCCCTGATCAGCATCGAGGGTCTTCGAGAGGAGAGCGATGCCCGTCGTGGTCGTGACAATGTATATGAGCGTACCCTTGCAGGTCTGCGTGCATGTCGCAGGGCAAAGGTTATCTTCGGCGTGGCGGCAAGCATCGGACGCAGCAATTACGATGAGTTGGTTACCCGTAAACATATCGAGGATATGGCGCGTGAGGGCGCAGCGTATCTGTGGTACTACATCTATCGCCCCGTGGGTAAGCATCCCATAGTGGAGAATGCCCTGAGCAAGGAGCAGATTCTGTCTTTAAGACGATTCCTTGTCGAGCAGCGCACCGATGCCCCACTATTTATCATCGATACATATTGGGACGACAAGGGACGTGCCATGTGCCCCGCAGCTACGGGTATGAGCCACCACATCGCACCATCGGGAGCCGTTGAGTTCTGTCCGCCGTTGCAGATGGCGTGCGATATGCTCAACAAGGATGCCTCGAATCTGACAGAGATATTTAACAACTCGGAGTTTCTTGCCTCGATGCGTCGTATGACGGCCGAGACCTCACGAGGCTGCATCCTGCTGGAGAATCCGCAGAAGATGTTGCAATTTCTGGAGCAGTGGAAGGCCGTGGATACCACTTCGCGTGGCACGGTTAGAGATGAGTACGCCGCAATGCAGGTTGTGGCAGGACACGATATGGCGGGTGAGGAGATCCCCGAGAAGAGCGGTATATACCGCATGTTGAAGAAACGCTATTTCTTTGGCTTTGGAGCCTACGGATAAATGGAGAAGAAGATATATCACATACCCTCTACGGAGGAACGCACCGAGTTGCGTCAGGCGATAAAGGATTTTGTTGCCCGAGGCTCATATACGCCTCCGCTGTCGATGCAACACCTCGACCGCATGGCTGTGGAGGTGCTGCGTGAGCAGGGCTTTGGCCCAGAGGCGAAGGAGTGGACAATGGTGGAGTTGCATAATCGCGTGTGGCTGAATGTAATTGCCGCTACGCCCTATGAGCGACGTATTCTCTTGTTGCCTAAATGTTTGAGCAACTCTGCAGCGTGTTGTGCCGAGATTGATGATATAGGACTTCTTTGCCACCGATGCGGCAACTGCCATATCCCTACGCTGGAGGATCGTGCTGCCGAGCTGGGCATAATGAGTATCGTAGCCGAGGGCTTCACCTCGGTAATGAATCTCATCAAGACGGGCGTTGTGGATGCCGTCATTGGCGTCAGTTGTCTGGACTCACTCGAGAAGGCATTCCCCCTGCTGGTGGATAACGCGGTGCCGGGTATTGCCATACCGCTCAACATGGCAGGTTGCAAGGATACAAACGTTGATACGGACTATGTGCTCGAACTGATGGAGGCACGCACTGATGAGCGTACAGTAATAAATTATAACGCAATTAAGGATACTGTAGCTGAGTGGTTCTCGCACGAGAATCTTGCAAAGTGTATGGTTCGTGGCTCGGACTCTTCGTCACGCATTGCACTCGACTGGCTCGCGGGAGATGGTAAGCGCTGGCGACCCTATATTTTTGCTGCGACATATGCAGCATTGAGCCGCTCGACAGAGTTTACGGATGAGCATCGACGTGTGGCCATTGCCATCGAGGCGTTCCACAAGGCTTCGCTCGCTCACGACGATATAGAGGATAACGATCAGAAACGCTACGGCAAACCTACGCTGCACGCCATGCATGGCACTTCGATCGCCATCAACGTGGGCGATATGTTGCTGGGTGAGGGTTATCGTATGATTGGCAGTTGCCATCGTGGCGATATGACGGCTGTTATTGCCGATGCCCACATTGCGCTGAGTCAGGGTCAGGGTATGGAACTGGAGTGGTGTGCAGCACCGCGAGCCATCACGCTGCACGAGGTGTTGGATATATTCCGACTGAAGACCTCCCCTGCATTTGAGGTGTCGTTGCTGTTAGCTCTGCTGTGCGCCAACGGCAACCCCGCACTGACGGCACCGCTGCGTGCTTACTCGTCGGCACTCGGCATAGCATATCAGTTGCGTGACGATGTGGAGGACTTCGACTCGGATGAGCCTATCGCTCTGCGACCCTCTTCGATCTTCGCTCTGCTGTGTGAGATGTGTCCCGATGAGGAGTTTGTAAGGATGATGATCGAAGCGGAAGATATAAAGACGCTGCTGCGAAGTGAGCCCCTCCGCCCTCTGCTTGATGAGGCTGTGGAGCGCACACGCGAGATGGCTGAGGAGTATCATCAGCGTGCGTTGGATATTTTGGAGGCTATCGACGATACGGAGTTAAAGAGCCTGCTCTACCGACTCACGGCTAAAATATTGAAATAGACCATGCGAGATACGATATCCATACTTATGCTTCGCACTCTGCAACGTGCCACAGCATCGCTTGGCAACGAGGCGTTGGCTTTGATGCGCCAATTTGTTCAGGAGCGCATGACCGCCAACGGTGTGTTTGTGGATCGGAGTGGTAA
>JAFOXS010000161.1 GCA_017391665.1 Alistipes sp.
CCGTAGCGGGATTCTGGGGATCGGTTGTGGCGACCGTATCGGTGTGTCTGCCGGCGCTGACGCTGATGATACTAATCACAAAGTTTTTCCTCATCCTCAAGGACAACCGATATGTAAAAGGGCTTATTGCAGGCATGCGTCCCGTCGTAATCGGCATGATCGGAGCAGCGGCTCTGCTGCTGATATTCCCCTCGTCGAAGGAGGGCGCAAGTTTTATTGACGGATGGAGCTGGGCTCTGTTTATCGCAGCAATGATAGCGGCTTATAGGAAGGTTAACCCAATTCTGCTTATCGTGCTGTCGGCGGCTATAGGCATAACGATCTACTACGTACCTGCACTTTAGTCTCTACTCCTCATAGAGAAGATACTTACGACGCTGCTCCTTGAAGCGCTCCACATCGTCCTGCCAACGGGCACGAATCTCATCGGCCGAATGGCCGGCTATGATCATCTCCTTGATATAATCTACGCCCGTTAAGAGCAAGAACATACGAGTAAAAAACTTCTCGCCCATATCGAGGTTACGGTAAGCATCAATCACATATTCGAGATTAAATCCAGCGGCAATCACCGCCTCATCATCCACACCTCGCAAATCGACACCATAGCACTTTTGATCCTTCAACGGGGGATTCTTCGCACCAGCCGTAGAACGGGGTGTAAACTCAAACGCAGCACCCTTATATGATGGGTGGCCATACATCTCGAAAGGAGCCTCTGTGCCACGACCCAGCGAGCAGACCGTACCCTCGAAAAGGCAGGTCGAAGGATAGAGATAAATAGAGTGCTGCGTGGGTAGATTAGGCGACGGAGCAATGGGCAGTATGTAGCGGCTTTGATGGGTATAATTATCGCACGTAACAACCTGCACATCACACTTTTTCGACCAGCCTTCGCCCTGCGCCATCACGGCAATCTCGCCCATCGTAAGGCCATGCACTACGGGAATAGGCAATGCTCCCACGCCCGACTTATATTTCATATCGAGTATAGGGCCATCGACATACATTCCGTTGGGATTGGGTCGATCCAATACGATGACCTTGCGTGCAAAATCGGCACAGGCGTCAATGAGGCGTATCATACTGATGTAATATGTATAGAAACGCAATCCAACATCCTGCATATCAATGAGCAACACATCGAACGCCTGCATCTTGTCATCCGAGGGGCGCAACATATCGCCATCGTAAAGCGACCAGATGGGTACTCCCGTCTTCTCATCCACCGAACTTGCTACATGCTCGCCAGCATCGGCCGTACCACGAAAACCGTGCTCTGGCGAAAAGATACCAACCAAATTGACACCCTTGCCGATGAGCATATCCACAAGGTGCTGATCGCCAGCCATTGCCGTGTGGTTTGCCAGCACAGCTACACGCTTACCCACGAGCGAGGGCAGATACTCAGCCGTGCGCTCAGCGCCAACAGTAATAGTTGTAGAAGTGGGCTCTGCACCACTGCACGAGAGGCAGAGCAGAGAGAATATTGTTAAAAGAAGATGTTTCATTTGTGTTACTTTATTTCGCTTCAGAGATTGCTATTCGCCTGCAGTTGCGCCGCCAGTCTGCATCAGATACTCCTTGATAAAGCCATCCAGATCGCCATCCATAACCGCCTCAACATTAGAGGTTTGGAAACCCGTGCGATGATCCTTCACGCGGCGGTCGTCAAAGACATAGGAGCGGATCTGCGAGCCCCACTCGATGCGTTTCTTCGTAGCCTCCAGTGCCTGCTGCGTAGCCATACGCTTCTCCAGCTCGCGCTGATATAGTTTTGAGCGGAGGATTCGCATAGCATTCTCGCGGTTCATAAGTTGCGAGCGGGTCTCCATATTCTCAATCAAAAACTCCACCGCCTCGCCCGTGTCGGGGTCCTTGCCATGATAGCGCAGACGCACTGCCGTCTCCACCTTATTTACATTCTGACCACCAGCACCACTCGCACGGAAGGTGTCCCACTCATAATCCGAGGGGTTGATCTTTACTTCAATGCTATCGTCAATGGCGGGAGTGACGAATACCGATGCGAAGGTTGTCTGGCGTTTATTATTGGCATTGAATGGCGACAGACGCACCATACGATGCACGCCATTTTCGCTTTTGAGATAGCCGTAGGCATAGTCGCCCTCGATCTCCAATGTGCAGGACTTGACACCCACCTCGTCGCCCGCCTGATAATCCATCATACGGTACTTATAGCCGTGAGCGTCGCACCAGCGGGTGTACATACGCAGCAGCATCGAGGCCCAATCCAGCGCCTCCGTGCCACCCGCACCGGCGTTGATATCCATAATGGCACCCATCTTATCCTCCTCTGCGCGCAACATATTGCGAAGTTCGAGCGCCTCGATAAGCTCCATCGTGTGGGCGTAGTGCTCCTCCATCTCTGTCTCGGTGGCGAGTTCGGCCACGACAAATTCGGGCATAAGCTGCAGATCCTCAACAGCCTTTGCTACAGCGTCATAATCCTCAACCCACGACTTTATGGATGCCACGCGGCGCAACTGTTTCTGTGCCGCCTCGGCATCATCCCAGAATGTGGGATCTTGAGTCTTTTCCTCTTCGTTTTGTAGGTCTATACGTCGCTGAGCGATGTCAAAGACACCTCCCCAACGAATCCTGTCGTCTTATAGCCTCTTTAATTTGTTCTTCAGATACCATTACCTATTACGTTATGTTATCTCACTTCCAAAAGCATACCTTGCGGCCCGTGGCCGCATATACAAATCTGACCCACCCCCTAATCCCCCGCCTCAGGCAGGGGACTTTGGTCGCTTTGCAAACAAAGCTCCAAAAGCCAAATCAGGAAGTAAGATTAATCATTTATTCCTTATCCTTTTTGTTCTCCTTTCTCCTGGCGTTGGTAGAATAGGCTGCGCCGAGAGCTACACCTATACAAATTCCGATTGGAATGTTATCCATCGCAACCCCAAAACAAAGTCCAATCGCCATACCAATAGCAAGGCTATGACCTGGATGAAGTGGTTTCTTCTCTTTTGCCATATTTTTATTACTTCCCAAAAACTTCTTATGATTAGGCTAATAGATGTAACCTAAAAATTGTATAACAAGAACTATTTTGAAGCTGCTCGCAGACTGCAAAACCGCAGTTTACTCGACGTAAATGAGGATTTTGCAGACAAGGCAGATGCCGAAATAGCCTTGTTTGACAATTTTTACTCGATCTCCCAATCGACGCCA
>JAFOXS010000052.1 GCA_017391665.1 Alistipes sp.
TTGGTGCGACCGTCGATCAGATAATCGGTAAAGTGATCAACCAATCGCCAGTAGAAGTACTCGTTCATATCGCCAAAGCTGTGACGCTGCATAGGCAAGTACAACATATCGAAACGCTTGTTGGCACGAATCAGCGCATTCACAACGCGTGAGGTGTTACCTGGGTGTACGTTGTTGTCGATCTCACCGTGGATAAGCAGCAGGTGACCCTTCAGACGCTTTGCGATCTCGGGGTTGGTGTCGATGCTGTAAACGAACGTAGTGTCGCCATCCTCAGTGACGGTCTCCTTCACACCGTGGTGAGTCTCGCTCCACCAGCGGTTGTAGATACGGTTGTCGTGGTTACCTGCACACGATACCGCCGCCTTGAAGAAGTCGGGATACTGCAGGATAGCCGCAGTTGACATAAAGCCACCACCCGAGTGACCGTGGATACCTACACGGTTGATGTCGATAAAGTCGTGGCGTGCCGCCAGCTGCTCGATAGCAGCCTTCTGGTCAGCCAAGCCGTAGTCACGTAGGTTGCCGTAGCCGTAGTTGTGATACCACTTCGAGCGGTCGGGGTGACCACCACGGTTACCTACCGAGATTACGATAAATCCTGCCTGTGCCAGACGGTCGGTACGAGGACTCATGCGAGTAAAGGGATAGTATGTACCCTCCACCTGAGGACCGGGGTAAACATAGTCAACGATCGGGTAAACCTTCGTAGAGTCGAAGTCAAAGGGCTTGTACATAACACCATAGAGGTCGGTTACGCCATCAGCAGCCTTCACCTTGAATGTCTCGGGGAACTTATAACCGTTGGCAAGCAGCAGCGTGAAGTCGCTGGTCTCCAGATCCATAATCTTATTACCCAGGCAGTCGTAGAGTGCCGTTGCGGGGATAGTATCCACGCGTGAGTAGTTATCAACGAAATAACGTGCAGCATCATCCACTACGGGCTCATGGAAGAAGTCACCCTTGTTGAGCAACTTAACTTCGCCACCGTCAAGACTTACTGAGTAGAGGTGCTGGTAGTAGGGATTCTCGCCCTTCTCGTGACCCATACCTGTGAAATATACCTTACGAGCCTTCTCGTCAACCTTCAGGATCTCGTGAACGTGCCACGGACCCTCGGTAAGGCGACGCTTCAGGTTACCGGCATCATCGTAGAGGTAGAGGTGTGCCCAGCCGTCGCGCTCGCTCCACTGGATAATCTCCTTACCGCCATTGATGATCGACAAGGGACGTACCTCGATATAAGTGTTCATGCGCTCCTCCACTACGGGCTTCAAAGCGTCATCGCCAATGGTGTATGAGCAGATGTCGATACGGTGCAGGTCTCGGTTCGAACGAGTCACGAAGAAGCGGTTCGCATCGCCCAACCATACGGCGGGCTGATCGTACATATGACGCTGTTTCTGCTCTCGGGGCTTACGGCCAACCGAAAGGGTCTGATCCTTAAAGCGCTCGGTAGCAATCTCCTTGCGAGAGTTATCGTTCATATCGAAGATGTAGAGATGCTCCACGGGAGCCTCCTTCTCGCCCGGCATATGATACTTGTAGGTCTCCAGTGTGGGACGGGGCTCAGCCAGGGCGTTGATAACCCACAGTTCCTTCACTGGACGCTCGTCAGTTACAACAGTCACGAAGTAGCGTGAATCGGGCGACCATACGCCGTATGCGCCACGACGCTTGCCATTGAGCAGGGTGTCGGTGTTGAGCATATAGTAAGGCTGGCCATAGCCAAAGTCCTTAACGCCATCCTTAGTGATCTGAATCTCGGTGATGGTCGAGTCCTTCTCATCCTTCTTCAGTTTCTCATAATCCTCGCGAGACATACGCCACAGGTTCAAATCCTTGGCATATACAACGGTCTTGCCATCGGGCGATACGGATGCCCATGAGAGCTGCTTAGTCTCCTTCTCCTTATCCTTGAGGTGAGTCAGAGCCTTGGTCTTATAGTTGTAAGAGAAGTAGAAAATCTCCTTGCCCGTCACCTTCTTGGGCTTCTTGCCTGCCAATGAATCCTCCTTAGAGAGGGGCTTGGGCTTTGCATCCTGCGATGAGCGCACCTCAAAGGTAAAGGTTACGCCATCCTCGTCCACCTCCAGATTCTGGATGGGAAGCTGTGCCGCGATGAAGGGGTCGTGCATAATCTCCGAGAGCTGTGCGGCCAACTTATCGTGGTCGAACAGGGGCTCACGCTTGCGAACGGCGGGATCAACCACATACCAGCGTGTACCCTCGCCAGTCTTATAGCTGTACCAGAACTTCTCGCCTGACTTAAACCAGTGAGGATCAACCGTAGTTGAGAAGAGCATATTCTCCAACTTGCTCGCTGTAAATCGCTCGGCCAACGCCAAACGATTACGCTGGCGCACATCCTCACGCTCATCGGCACGCACCGAGCCTGCCGATATGGCTACGATAGCCAATAATAATAAAAACTTTCTCATATAACCTTAATTTATTTGGCCTCTTGAGCCGATTTGAAATAATTGCTGAAGAAAAGAATCTGATACTTGATCGAGTTGCGCCAGTAGTCCCAGTTATGCACGCCGGGACGTGTGTAGAAGTCGTGCGGAATCTTTGCCGCTGCCAGCTTCTCATGCAGAGCGCAGTTCACCTCGTAGAAGAAATCCTCCGTACCACAGTCGATAATGAGTTTCATCGAGTCGGGCTTGAGCTGATCTACAATATTGATAACAGTATAGTCGTCCCAGTTCTTGGGGTTCTCCTCGATAGTTCCCAGACGAAGCGACATACCCCAGTTCTTGGGGAAGGGGCGGATATCCACACCACCCGACGTTGAGCCTGCAGCACCGTAGGTGTCCTGATGGCGGATGCCGAGCCACAAACCACCATGACCACCCATCGACAGACCCGTGATGGCTCGGCCCGTGCGGTCGGCCTGGGTCTTATAGTGAGAATCGATGTAGGCAATGAGCTCCTTCGCAACGAATGTTTCGTACTTGTAGGTGGGATCCACCGGACTATCCCAGTACCAGCTGTTGGTTCCGCCATCGGGCATCACCAGAATCACATTATACTGATCAGCCAAAACACCGGTCTGACCCTTTACGTCCCACGCCGTGTGGATGTCGCCGTGACCATGCAGAAGATAGACTACGGGCATCTTCTCCATCGAGTGATATGCATTGGGCAGAATCACCGTAACGGGCACTTCCTTATTCATTGCGGCGCTATGAACCGACAGCGTTTCACGAATATATGCCCACGATGTGTTGCACACAATAAGGGCAAGCAATAGTGTAAAAACTCTTTTCATTGTATTTTAAGTTGTATTAAATTAAATATCATGTCGAAATTATCGCAAATATACGAAAAAGAGGTCAAAACTTGTTGCTCATTTCCGAATTAATCCCTATTTTTGTTTTTAAGAATTTGTTTAACGATAAAATTATAGCGAAATGAAATCAAAATTTATGATTCTGGCGCTGGCCATGGTGGCGCTGATGTGTTCGTGCAGCTCACGAACCGAACTCTTCAATGGCAAGGATCTTACAGGCTGGGTATGCGTAGTAGATGAGGCAAGCGGCGTTCCCGCATCAGAGGTATATGGTGTTAAGGATGGCAATATTCACATCGTAGGTCAGCCCTTCGGTTACATGCGTACCGAGAAGAAGTATGGCGACTACACCATGCACATGGAGTGGCGCTGGGTTGGCAAGGGCACCAATAGTGGTTTCTTCCACCGTGTACAGGACGGCGACAAGGTATGGCCTAACGCTATCGAGGTTCAGCTGTGCGCAGGCAAGGCTGGTGACTTCGTAATGTTGGGTGGCTCAAAGATCTCTGAGATCGAGTGCGTTGGCGAGTTCCCCGTAAAGGATCGTTCGGGCAATGCCGAGAAGGCTGAGGGCGAGTGGAACGAGGCTACCGTTATTTGCAAGGGCGGCAAGATTACCGTTTACATCAACGGTCAGTTGCTCAACGAGTGCACCACCACCACTACTGAGGGTTACATCGCTCTGCAGAGCGAAGGCGGCCCCATCGAGTTCCGCAACTTGTGGCTGGAGTAAAGACTCCCTAACATATGATTTTAAGACTACCTTCTTTGGCGGAGGTAGTCTTTTTTTGCCCTACACTCTGCTTTTGTACGCTATTTGCACCGTTTCGTGAAAACCTTAATATTTTGTAGTTATGGATAAGATCAAAAACGAAAAGCACAATGAGAAATCAGCCGACAAGGCTACGGCACACAAGAAGCAGGAGTCATGCAAGGATAAGGGCAGCTGCTCGACACCCAGGGCTGAAAACAAAACTCCGAAGGCGCACCATTAATCGATAGCGCTTTTTCAGTTGTATTCTCATGGCGGCCCCGCGCGGGCCGTTTTTTCATAATAAGAGCCGGCATATAGACTCGAAAATGTGTCAAAGCCTTATGATGAAACATTTGCAAAAGTCGTTTGCATTTATTACTTTTGCAGAAAGTAACATTTAAACACGACTTTATTATGGCAAATTTGAGAAACCTTAAGAAGGAGATCGACTATCGTTTGGAGGAGTTCGTATTCGATTGCGAGATGGCAATATATTTCCAGCCCTCAAAGGAGGAGGCTGTTGTAGGTATTATGGAGAATGCCGTAGCATTGCGCAACGCACTCTATATCAAGGCTAACCACCCCACCGAGCCCCGCAACAAGTCGCTGGTGAAGAAGTATTACGCTGCTTTGCGCCGTGATATGGTATCTTCATTCGGCTCATTGTTCGAGGAGTTGAGCGCTCTGAACGAGGCGAAGTAAGAATCCCTTCTTCAAAAACTAAAGGCTGTCCCGTTGGGGCAGCCTTTTTTGTATTAAATCTCGTGCGAGAGAGATGGGGGCACCGCCCCACTCATATCGTAGTCGCCCCAGCGCTCGGCAATGTAATCCAGCGTAGAGTTTATCTCATCCACATCAAACAACGTAACCAGTTTCAGGCGCGTAGACTTAAAGTCGGGCAGACCCTTGAAGTAATTCGACAGGTGGCGACGCATCTCCAGCACACCTACCCTATCGCCCTTGATCTCCAACGACTTCTGCAGGTGCTCCTTGGCGATTGCCACACGCTCCACGACCGACGGCTGAGGCATCACATCGCCCGTAGCCATAAAGTGCTTCACCTCCTGGAATATCCACGGACGGCCATACGTCGCACGGCCAATCATCACACCATCAACGCCATATGTATCGAACATCTGCTTTGCCTTGGGACCCGAATCCACATCGCCATTGCCAATGATAGGAATCTCAATCGAGGGATGGTGCTTAACCTCACCTATGAGGGTCCAGTCGGCCTCGCCACGATACATCTGCGAGCGGGTGCGGCCGTGTATGGTAAGTGCTTTAATACCTGTATCTTGCAGACGCAGGGCTATATCCATAATATTCTTCGAATCCTCATCCCAGCCAAGGCGTGTCTTAACGGTCACGGGGGTCTGGACAGCCTCCACAATGCGGCGAGTCATCTCCACCATCAGCGGCACATCGCGCATCATGCCGGAGCCAGCACCACGGCCTGCAATCTTCTTCACGGGACAGCCGAAGTTGATATCTATAAAGTCGGGGCGAGCTGTTTCGGCTATGCGTGCCGCCTCGACCATAGGCTCGATCAGATGACCATAGATCTGTATGCCCACGGGGCGCTCGGCCTCGTCGATATTGAGTTTTGCACGCGACTTCCACGCATCACGTATCAAGCCATCCGACGAGATGAACTCCGTCGTGACAACATCCGCACCAAAGCGTTTGCACATATAGCGAAACGAGGGGTCGGTGACATCCTCCATAGGGGCAAGGAATAGAGGCTGCGAACCTAAATCTATATCTCCAATCTTCATTATATCTTCTTATTATACAGCCGCAAAA
>JAFOXS010000163.1 GCA_017391665.1 Alistipes sp.
CAACGATGTGCGTAAGGTTGTAACGGGGTGATGAGTATAGCTTCTCTCCATTGAAGAGCACGCCGCCCCATGTGTTGTGATTGGCGTTAATGGAGCCACGCAGCGTGATGATAACCTTCTTTGCGCGGGGGAAGCGGGCCATAATCTGACGGCAGACGCTCTCAAAAGCGCCCTGCTCAACCTCGCCGGCAGTCTTGGCAGCGTCGAAGCCCTCGGGCTTGATACCGAAGACCTTCTCGGCATCCTCCTCATTGCCCAGGATGACGTCACAACACTCCACCAGCGCAGGCATAACCTCCGAGGCTGTCTTGCCATACTTCCAGAGGTTCTTGCGATAGTTGATGTCGCATGATACCGTTATACCCATTCTGTTTGCCACTTTGCATGCCTCCAGACATACCTCTGCCGCCGAAACGCTGATGGCGGGGGTGATACCCGTGAAGTGGAACCAGTCGGCACCCTCAAATACGCTTTCCCAGTCGATCATGCCCACCTCGATGGTTGAGATCGAAGAGTGCGCACGGTCGTAAACAACCTTGCTCGGGCGAGAGATCGCGCCAGTTTCGAGGAAATAGATACCCAGACGCTCACCGCCATAGACGATCTTCGATGTGCCAACGCCCCACTTGCGAAGTTCCGCAACGCAGGCTGCGGCAATGTCATTCTCGGGCAGACGTGTTACGAATTCGGTCTCGACGCCATAGTTTGCCAGCGACACGGCTACGTTTGCCTCGCCGCCGCCGTAAGTAGCGGTGAGTGAGTTGCTCTGCGCAAAACGCAGGTTGTCGGGTGTTGCCAGGCGAAGCATTATCTCGCCAAAAGTGACTACTTTTTTCATATTGTGATTCTCAATTATTTTCAAAAAAATGCATTAGATATACAAAACTAACAAAAATTGTAGAAAAATACACGCCCAAACATAATAAAAAAGCACAGCACCCCATGCATTTTGCTTTGTGCTGCGCCCTATGGCTCGTTGTCGGTATGTTTTTATGCTTTTTCGCCCTCGCCCTCTATGATGAGTTTGCACATACGCTCGCGGGCGCGATGTATCTGAGTCTTTACGGTACCCATCGGCAGGTGCAGTTTCTCGGCTATCTCGTCGTAGGAGTAGTCCTCAAGGAATCGCATCGTAAAGAGGCGGCGGTAATTCTCCGGCAGCGACTGGATGTAGTGCTCTATCTGTCGGCGTTGTTGCTGGCGGATCATGTTCTCCTCGGGAGTGGGTGTATTGGCTATGGGTGCGGCGAACTTCTCGTCGATGGAGAGATCCTCCTGACGGCGTCGCTCAAAGTCGATATGTGTGTTGCGCGCAATGGTGTAGACCCACTGTCCGAAGGTGTACTCGGGTGAGTAGCGGTCGAGGTTGATATATACTTTGATAAAGGTCTCTTGCAGCAGATCTTCGGTATCCTCGGCCGATGTCGAGCGTTGCAGGAAGAGGCGGCGCATAGCCTCACAATAGCGCATAAAAAGGTGCTCGAAGGCTACATCGTCACCTCCAAGCGAACGCTCGACGAGCATGCGGTCGTCGGCAATGATATACTCCTCTATTTCCATGCGGTGCTATCCTTGCGCATCATGGCTATGCGTGTGCATAGCATCAGCACAGGGTTTACGATATCGAATATGAAGTAGCGCAGTGCCACGCCCTTTTCGCCCACGCGCTTGGCAATGGAACGGGCACGCAGCATGGCTGTCAGATAGCGAATAAGGAGCAGTAGTGCCGCTGCCGCCTTAAACTCCAGAGGCATGGCCACCAAGGCCACCAGGGAGCATAGGAAGAAGAGCGACTGCGAGCCCATATCCCACTCCATGGCGTTACGCGCCGCGATGGGGTAGTAGCGGTATGCCTCGCCGTAGTGGTGCAGGTGTGCGATCCACCATCGTAGGCCTCCCCACTGATTTTCAATCATGCGTCCCTTGGGGATGAGTACCACGCTGGCGTTGTTGTCGAAGGCGATGCTCTGGATAAAGAGATCGTTCTCGCCGATGTTCATGTTCAGATGCGTGAAGCCCTTGACGCTGAAGTAGAGGCTCTTGGTGAAGCCAATGTTATGGCGCGAACCACGATAAGTCTTGCCCACGACGGCACGCGCGAGCCAGTAGGTCGAAATCTGCATGCGCGAGAGGCGTATGAGGTAGTTTGCGAGTCCCTTGCCCTGCTCTATCGAGGTGTAACCCAG
>JAFOXS010000245.1 GCA_017391665.1 Alistipes sp.
CGTTGCTGCTTCTGCTCATCCGGCGTTTTGATGCCAGCGACAGGGCGTGGCGGTTGTGCGGACGAATGGGTGTGGTGCCTATTGTGCTGATGGGTGTGATGTTCTGGTTGGGGCATAAGACGCTTGTGATGAATCCCGACCATGCGAGTGCCGAGGGATTGTGGAATCTCTATAAGCCTGTGTTCTACGCTATTCCTTTCCTTATGGGATATTTCATCTTCTCGCACGATAGCGTTCAGCACATTGTGCAGCGTATGTGGCGACCGTTGATGGCGTGCGCTGTGGTGGCGGGGGTGACGCTTGTGGTTACGACCTTTGGCGAGAATAACACCTCGCCGCAATATCTCTGTACGCCACTCAATAACCTCTATGGCTATCTGATGTGTCTTGCTATGATGGGGTGGTTTGGATGCAGGTTCAATGGCACGGGGCGTGTGGCAGAATATATGACGCGTTCAAGCTACGGAATATATATTGTCCACTATCTGATTATCAACTCGCTGGGTTATACGCTGCGTGTGGCTACTACGATGTCGCCCGTGTGGATGTATCTGATTCTTACCGTTGCGGTATTTACTCTCTCGCCACTTCTATATGAACTTTTGCGCCGAACGCCGTTCCTTCGCTGGTGCGTACTCGGCGAGAAACGTTAAAAAAAAGAGGTTGTCCCACGGGGCAACCTCTTTGTGTTAGATTAATACTCCTCCTCGTTGAAGAAAAAGTCGTCCTTTGAGGGATAGTCGGGCCAGATGTCCTCGATTGACTCGTAGATGTCGCCCTCGTCCTCAATCTCCTGCAAGTTCTCCAAAACCTCCAGCGGTGCACCCGAGCGAATTGCGTAATCGATCAACTCCTCCTTGGTTGCGGGCCAGGGAGCATCCTCCAACTTGGAAGCTAACTCTAAAGTCCAATACATAGTAGTAATTTTTTATAGGTTTATAAGCGTTCCTGTTTTAGTTGAAAGTGCCTATTGGCTCAAATCGGGCGCAAATATACAGAAAAAACCGTAAAAGCAAATCAATTCGGCAAATAATTATTGTGCTATATTTCCCTTTGAATAAACCTTTGACCTTATGGACTAACATAGCTGCTCACCAATGTGTTGCGCCGATGGCCCTGCAGGCGTGTGTGGAGCCTGTTTTTCGTTACGGACGCCACAGAATCTCCTCCACCTGGGCACGCAGGGTGATGGTGCGGCCAAGTGTGTAGTACAGATCCGAAAGACGGTTAAGATATATCTTTGCGCTCTCTGCCACGCCGTGCTCCTGGTCGGCACGCAACGCTGCACGCTCGGCACGACGACATACGGTGCGGCATACATGGCACATCGACAGACGCCTGTCGCCACCCGGAATGGTGAACTTGTCGATGGCGGGCAGAGCCTCCTGCATTGAGTCGATCCACTGCTCGAGCATCTCTACCGAGGCATCGTTGAGCGCTGCGACCTTATCCTGGCCACCCTCGCCAACGGCAAGTAGTGACGCAACGGTCATAAGGTGCGACTCGATGTGGCGCAGCATCTGGGTGCAATCGTCCATGCGCTCATCCTCCATAAGCATATCGGCAAGCAGCGCAGTGTAGGCCGTAAGCTCATCCACGGTGCCGTATGCCTCCACTCGGCTGTCGGTCTTTGCTACACGCTCGCCACCGATGAGCGATGTGCGACCCTTGTCGCCACCCTTGGTATAGATTTTCATAAACGGAATTTTTGTTTCGGTAGATGGTTGTTAAATAACAATAAGTAACCACGGTTGTCCACGCTTGTGCACGTGTGCTCGGCAACCAGGCGTTTGCACTCACGATCGCGCTCGCGGTCAATCGAGGGAGCCATGATGCAGAGTGTGCGGCTCTCGCTGCGGGCTGTTGTGGCCAAAGCGGATAGTTGCGAAGTGGGGTAGTCGGCTGTGGCGATAATCATATCGGCCTCGGCCGCAGAGTCGATGCAGAACGAGGTGTAGCGAAGGTGCTCCATGAGGTTCTGCAGCTGCAGGGCACGGCGCTTGGCTACGCCCTGCTCGATGAGTGCATTGTATAGCGCACGATCATCGGCGAGGAACGTTGAGCGCATAAACACCTGCCTTACAATAGCATATACAAAGGGCGAATGAACGCCGTGACCGCGAAAATATCGCGCTCGCTTGATATGTGACGGTAGGGTACGCAGTCCGTACAGTCGTCGTTTTATGTTTCGCCCTGTGATCTTCATTACTTCTTCAGTTGTCCTGCCAGACGACCCGTCGAGAAGGCTATCTGGAGGTTGTAACCACCCGTGTTGGCATCAAGGTCGAGCACCTCACCGGCAAAGTACAAGCCCTTGACCTTGAGTGACTCCATGGTATATTTATTCACTTCGTCGCACTTTACGCCGCCCGCCGTTACTACGGCAAAGGGGAAGGGAGCATAGTCCGTAATGGGGAATACCATACCCTTCAGAACCTTCACAAGACGTGCGATCTCGGCGTCGGTAACCTTGCGGATGTAGTTCTTTGAGTGAACGTCCAGCTCGTGGGCGATGGGAATGACAAAGTGCTTGGGTACTAATTTTCTGAGTAGTTCGGAGAAGAACTCGTCGGGTTGCATCTCCTCAATTTCGCGCTTGATGCGCTCGGTGAGAATCTCCTCCGTGAGGGCGGGCTTCAGGTCGATAACCATCTTCACGCGCTTCTCCTCAATCAGTGCATCCACCGCATCACGGCTCAGACGCAGTGCCACGGCACCCTCGATGCCACGATCCGAGAAACTGATCTCGCCAAACTCCTCCCTGACTAACTCGTTCTCAACGAACAGTTTAGCATTGATATTCTTAAGCAAAAGTCCATCCAGGAACTTGCGCTGCGGATGCGACGTGCGAAGCGGAGTAAGCGACGGACGCACCTCCTCAATGGTATGTCCCACGCGGTCGGCAAAGAGATAGCCATCACCCGTAGAGCCTGTGCCGGGGTACGACACACCACCCGTAGCGATGATTACGTTCTCGGCCTCCTCCTTGCGCTCGAAGCCTCGCTTGTTGAAATATTTTACGCCATATACCTTGTCGTCGAGAGTGAGAATATCGCTCACACGGGCGTTGTATTCAATCTTTACGCCAAACTCCTCGCACTGCTCCACCAGGGCGTTGGCAATGTCCCACGCCTTGCCACTGCGGGGGAATACACGCTGGCCACGCTCGATGTCGAGTTTGACGCCTATGCGCTCGAAGTAGCGGATGGTAGCCTTGTTGTTGAACTCAGCAAAGGCCACATCGAAAAAGTCGGCATTGGTGCGGATGGCCTCCTTGAACTCCTCGGGCGGACGGGCATTGGTAAGGTTGCAGCGTCCCTTACCCGAAATGCGAATCTTGCGGCCAGCCTTCTCCATCTTCTCCATCAGAAGTACCGAGTGACCGTTGCGTGCAGCCGTTGCGGCAGCCATCAGGCCGGCGGCTCCGGCACCTATAACTATAACGTCGTACATTGTATGCTCAAAATTTTCTACAAATGTACAAAATTGTCGTCACAAATGCTCTTCTTTTTTGCGGGAATAGAGCCTATTTGCGCAAAATATTTATCTTTGCATATAATTTTAAGCAAAAATAGATATGAATAAAAAGATAGTATATCCCACCAAGGGTGTCTGCTCGCAGGCCATAGCCATCGAGTTGGAGGATGATGTGGTAAAGAGTGTTCAGTTTATGGGCGGATGCCAGGGTAATACGCAGGGCATCTCGATGCTCGTGCGTGGAATGAAGGTCGAGGAGGTGATTGCCCGCCTCGAGGGTATTAATTGTGGAGGTAAGGGTACTTCGTGCCCCGATCAGCTGGCACGTGCATTGCGTCTGATGACAAAGTAAAGTGATAAAGAAGATTATAAATCCGTGGGTCGATGAGCCCACATACCACTGCTATGGCTGTGATCCCAACAACGAGCACGGCCTGAAGATGGAGTTCTATGAGGATGGCGACGATGTTGTCTGCCATTGGCATCCTCGCACCGAGTTCGAAAGTTGGCGCAACACGCTGCACGGCGGTGTGCAGGCTGTTTTGGTGGATGAGATTGCAAGTTGGGTGATATTCCGCAAGTTCCAGACCAGCGGCGTCACCTCACATCTTGAGATGCGCTACAAGAAGCAGGTCGTTATCGCACAGGATCATATCACCCTGCGTGCCCGCGTTACGCGTCAGCGCCGTCAGGCTATAGATATTAATGTGGAGCTCTACGATGCTAAGGGCGAGCTCTGCACCGAGGGTCACTGCATCTACTTCCTTACGCCCAAGCAGCGAGCCCAGGAGGAGCACGGTTTTCAGGATTTTCTCACAGAGGACGAGATATAGTAGATTGTTAGTATATGGTGGGGGAGAGTATAAAGAATGTGGAGTTTAGCCCTGAGGTGGCATTAGGCTTTGAGATTAAGAGCCTCGACTATGTGCATGCTCACCCATCCTATTTCCGTGGTGTCCGTATGGCTCGCTTCTATCAGGTTATCTGGATCGAGCAGGGCGAGGCTACCTTTATGGTCGATTTTGAGCAGGTGCGACTGCGTAGCGGCGAGATGCTGATCATCGTTCCTGATCGCTCATATACATTTGATACAGAGTCGCAATATACGGGCAAACTGATGATCTTCACTCGGTTATTCCTAAATCAGACCCCCTCTATCGAGCAACTTGTCAATTCTTCTATTTTGCTTAATCCTCTGCTGCCGCACCCCGTTGTAGCGGTTGAGAGGGATATCTTCGCTCACTACCTTGCGGTACTGGATTCAGAACTTAAACGTGAGGATAGCGTGACGCACCAACGCATCGTTCATCGTATGTTGGAGATTATCCTGCTTGCTGCCGAGCGCACAATGCGCGAGACATCGAATGACGTGTTGAACCAAACAGATCTTCCCCTGCGCTATCGTTTTTGCAATGAGGTGGAGAAGCACTTTCGCCAACACCGTTCGGTGGAGTTCTATTGCCAACAAATAGGAATGAACGACAAGGCTCTGAATCGTGCCGTAAAACAGTCGGTGGGCAAGAGTGCCAAAGCATATATCGACGATCGTGTGATATTGGAGGCCAAGCGTCTGCTGTCGTATGGAGACTCATCGGTTAAGGAGATTGCATATACACTCGGTTTTAGCGACGATAGTAATTTCTATAAATTCTTCTTTAAGCATACATCGCTTACCCCTTTGGCGTTTCGACGTCAGTATCGATAATTTCTCTAAGGTCGGAAAAATACCATAATTTTACCTCTTTTGATAATTTGCGTTAAGATGTGAGTTCGTAATTTTGTCTTCGTTAATACTCGGCCGAGATTAACACAGTTAAAACCTTAAAAACAAAATTATTATGAAAACATTTTTCTTGACGTTGGCTATGGCAATCGCTTGTGTGTCAGCCAATACAGTGCAGGCACAGGCTTTGCCTGAGAATGCTACCGACATCGCTCCTATGGTTGTGGGTGAGGTGGTGCCCGATGTAACTTTAACTTCTGCCGAGGGTCAGACCGTAACGCTGTACTCTTTGACAAAGGAGAAACCTGCCGTGTTGGTATTTTACCGTGGTGAGTGGTGTTTCAACTGTACCAATAACTTCCGTGATGAGTTCGTTCCCAATCTTGCCGAGATTGAGAAGATGGGTTACAACGTGATCTGTGTATCGCCCGATGCCGCAGTAGGTTTGAAGAAGACCAGCGAGGAGTCAACGATGCCTCTGAAACACTTCTATGGCGATCCCAAGGGTAACTTGGCGAAGGCTATGGGTGTGGCATTCCTTGCAACGGGTCGTGCAGTGGATTTTATCAAGAAGTCGCCAGCAGGGAATCTCAATACCGATCCCTATCTGCCTGCCCCTGCGTTCTATGTTCTTGATACCAATAATGAGGTTAAGTTTGCCGACGTGCGTCCTAATGCTATCTCCGCAGCAAAGCGTATCGGCTGGAACTTCTACGGCCCTATCTTGAAGTCGCTCAAGCTCTACGACTTGTAGTATGACGATAATTGGTTAGGTATTTATGCAGAAATCCCGATTACCTGTGCGGCGATCGGGATTTTTTTCTTGCCGAGAAGGACGATTACTTCTGCAACTGTGAGTTGTCAGCAACAACCATATTCTTGTCGATGCGGAGTGTTACGTCGCTATCAACCTCTACAAGGATTGTAGGCTCGTTGGGCTTAACCTCCTTAACTACGGCGTAGATACCGCCAGCGGTGATAACCTTGTCACCCTTCTTCAAACCCTCGCGGAACTTAGCCATCTCCTTACGACGCTTTGACTCGGGACGCCACATGAAGAAATACATCACGGCGATCATGAGCAACATCATCACCCAAAAACTGCCCATACCGGGCTGAGCTGCTACGGCAGCATCTGCTTGAAGCAAAGAAATCATAATTTTATTAGTTTTTTAGTTTATTTTCATTTTATGGCGGAGGGCTTCATCTTTTCTGCCTCAGCAGGTGACCCCACGCCTCTGCGCTAAGGGCAAATATACGAAGAAAAAGTGTTATTCCACCTCTGCCTCGACAAATATTCGCATCGGACGGGCGTTTTCGGCATAATATAGGACCAAAGTTTTCAATTGCAGGCCCATCATCGTGCGAGAATCAAACTCCAGCTCGATGTCGCTCGATGCCCCCTTTGCTATGGGTTTGCGGTCATACTTTACGCCGAGACATCCGCACGAAACGTGGTGGCGGGTGAAGACCAGCGGCTGGTCACTCTCATTTACCACACGTATGGTCTTGGCGATAATCTCTCCCGAGCGCAGACGCCCCAGTCGCAGGGTGTCGGTTGCGCCACGCTCCAGTGATGAGTTCTCGATGCGAAGCGTACGCACATCTACGGGCGCACTCACCTCGGCGTGCTGCACCTTACCTCCTCCGCAAGCGATGCAGAGCAGCGTGGTGGCAAAAAGGAGTATCGACCTAAGCAACATAATTAAATCAGTCCGCGACCGCTCTTGTTGATCTTGCCCTCCTCGGTGAGTGACGCAACAGCCTTGTCCAGCACACCATTGATAAAGGTGCTGCTGCCAGCCGTAGAGTAGAACTTCGCAATCTCGATATACTCGTCGAGTGTTACCTTGACGGGAATTGAGGGGAACGTAGTAAGCTCGGCAACGGCGGTGGCCATGATGAGGTTGTCCATAAATGCGATGCGCTCAACATCCCAGTTGCGTGTGAAGCGCTCGATCTGCTGTAGGTTGCTGTCGTAGCCAATAGCCGCCTTCTCGAAGAGCTGCATGGCAAAGTCGAGATCCTCCTCGCTCTTGAACTTGGGCAGAACCTTCACATCGGTGTGTGAAGGGCGCATATTCGAGAGTGTGCGGGTGACCATAATAAGGGCGAAGCCCAGGTCGTCGTTCCACAGGATAGAGATCTCGTCGAGTACATCCTCCAGCATCTCGCACTCCTCCAGCTCGCGAGTGTAGAAGTCAGTCACCAGAGCCAGATCCTCCTTCCACGAACGCTCGGCGCGAGCCATATATGACTTGTAGTAGTCGCTCTGCTCAAGCTGTGAGTAGAGAGTCTTGATAAGCTCGGGATATTTAGCCCATGAGAGTTTGCGTGCTGCCAGGTGGTCGTTCACCGCATCGCTCTGCGCGATAAGGCGCACAACGGCATTCTCGACAAACTTGCGATTGGGATTGAGATCTTCGTAGGTGGGCAACTGTTTCTTGCGTGCCAGCTCCTGACGCTGCTCGGCATAGTGGGCGAGCTCGGCGATGAGCGACAACATAAGGAAATAGAGGTCGTAGGTCTTGTCAATAGAGGCTACGAGAGTCTTTTCCGAGGCCATCAGCGAGTCGGCGTCCGACTTCAGATGGGCATATAAGGCCTTGATGACCTTAATTCTGAGCATTCTTCTGCTAATCATAAAATATGAACCTTAATTCCGACTGCAAAAATAGGAAAATGTTTGCCTATCTCAAAATCTTTCGGCGCAAGATAAAAATATTTTCTATCTTTGTGTGAAAACTATGCCCTAACCGAGCCGATAATGGAGAAAATACACGACTATATAATTGCCTCCCATCATCTGCGTCTTCGTGGCGTGGCCTCCGATATGGTGGCTATGGGACTGCGAGGCTTTGCGCCGTTTGAGGTGGAGCCCAGGGGCGATGCCCTGCTCGAGGTAGATACAGCCTGCGAACTGATGTCAGAGGAGTATGACATCCTCACCGAGTTTGACTTCGAGGAGGGTCAGGCACGCTGTGCGTTTGGTCGCAACGCTGATAGTTGGGTGCTGCGTATCGCTTCGGCTACGCAACCCGAGCATATCTTCCTCTACGACCGTCACACGAAGTGTGTGCGCACAAATGCTGGCGTTGTGGGGTGCAATCCCTCGTTTATGCGCTTTGGTCTGTGGTTTGTCTTTAATATTGCTACGGTGCAACATCTTGCCGCCGCCGTTCACTCGTCGGTTATTGTGAAGGATGGCCGTGCGGTAATGTTTCTGGGCGAGTCGGGTACGGGCAAGAGTACCCATACGCGTCTGTGGCGTGAGACCATAGAGGGCGCCACGCTACTCAACGACGATAGTCCCTTTGTGGGTGTAGAGGATGGTCGGGTGGTGGTCTATGGCTCGCC
>JAFOXS010000283.1 GCA_017391665.1 Alistipes sp.
ACGTTCCGGGTAACGAGTACCCCAAGGTATCAAACGATATGCGTGCCATTGTACGCTACACCTCAAAGACCGCACAGAAGGTACAGGTGCAGGGTGGCGACGGCTTTGACGCAAAGCCCGTCGATATGGTCAATGACGGTCAGGGCAACTGGAGCGTGGAGCTGAGTGGCCTTACTCCCGGCTTCCACTACTACTGGTTCCTTGTGGATGGCGTGCAGGTGAACGACCCCGCCAGCGTGGCATACTTCGGCTACAGCCGCCCCACAAGCGGTATCTATGCTGCCTACCCTGGTGAGGATTATATGGATGCCAAGGATGTTCCGCACGGCGTGGTGCGCGAGCAGTGGTATAAGTCAAGCGTTACAGGTCTATGGCGCAGAGCCTACATCTACACCCCCGCAGGTTATGACGAGGGCAAGGACAAGTATCCCGTATTCTACCTGCTTCACGGCATGGGTGAGAATGAGCGTGGCTGGAGCCTGCAAGGTCGTATGAACTTCATTATGGATAACCTCATCGCCGAGGGTAAGGCCAAGCCTATGATCGTGGTGATGGATTGCGGTTATACCGACACGATGGATCCCGCAACGGGTGCTATCAAGCGTTCTACCGATGCCGGTTCATTGGCCGATATCTACTTCAAGGATATTATCCCCATGGTGGAGAAGAACTACCGCGCTAAGTCGGATCGTGAGAGCCGCGCCATGGCAGGATTGTCGATGGGTGGTTTCCAGACTATGAACATCGCTCTGGCTAACACCGATAAGTTCGCTTACATCGGTGGCTTCTCGGCAGCACTGATGATGGGTGGCCGCCAGCAGGTGGATCTCAAGACAGCATACAACGGCGCGTTTGCCAACCCCGCAGAGTTTAACAAGAAGGTTAAGTTGTTGTGGTTCGGCGCTGGTAGCGAGGAGAAGGCATTTGTCGATGCTGCGGCGAATATGACCAAGCAGCTCACCGAGATGGGCGTAAAGGTTGAGTCTTACATCTCGGAGGGCACCTACCACGAGTGGCACACCTGGAGCCGCTGCCTGAAGGAATTCGCTCCCAAGTTGTTTAAGTAATCTTTACCTTATATAATAGTAGTCCGCCCGACATTCATGTCAGGCGGACTATTCTTTTTTAGAAGTTGATCTCTATTTATCCCCGTTCTGCATCTGCCTGTAAGCTCGGGGTGAGATACCCTCAACACGTTTGAAATACTTACCAAAGACTGACTGCGAGGGGAAGAGCAACTCGTCGCTAATCTGCTGGATGGTCATCGTGGTGGATGTAAGGCAGCTCTTCGCATAAAGCACCACATATCGCTCGATCCACTCCAGCGCGGTCATTCCCGTAGTCTGCTTAAGAAGCGTGGAGAGGTACTTATTCGATATGCACAGCTTATTGGCATAGAAACCTATATCGCGCTCCTGCTTGAAATTCTTTGATACAAGGTCGATAAATCTATCGCACGTCTGCTCCTGCAAGGTCATTGCCACAGGAGCACTCGGCTTACCATGCACATAGTATCCTAAACTATAATAGTAGGCCGAAAAGAGATGCTTAATAATCTGCTCACGATAAGGATTATCCTTCTGCCTCATAATGCTTGCCACCTGTCGATAACACGACATATAGGCCTCCATCTCCTGCTCCGAAATCGTATGAAACTGCGTATTCTTAATAAATAGTTTCTCTTGAAGGCTGACGGGCAGATTCATCGAGGAGGTAAATTCGTGGCTCATCATCATTCCAAAACCAGCAAACTCCCCATCCGCCTCCATGTGCTCAACCACCTGCCCGGGAAGAAATATAGCAATTGCGGGGGCAGTGAGCGAGTAACGACGGAAATCGACAAGGCAAGAGAAACATCCCGCCGTGATTACAATCTGGGTAACCATTGTGATCTTGTAAGGGAAACGCATTCCGCGAATCAAGGTCTCATTTTCGAGTAGAAAAATATCATCCATCATTGCCGTATATTTTTTGCAAATTTACACAAATAAGAACAATTGCACAATAAAATGATGCTTTTTTAGGGCTATCAAACCCCATATAAGAATATCATGCCAATTGTCGGGAATTTCACACCTTTAACAACTGCCACTACCGCCGTACCTTTGCACAAGAAAAATCACTATAAACAAAAAATATTCTACAACATGAAAAACGTAATTTATCTTGTGACCGGTGCAGCGGGCTTTCTTGGGTCAAATATCTGCACTCAACTTTTGGAGCGAGGCGAGAGGGTGAGAGCATTTGTACTTGAAGGCGACAAGGCCGCGCAGTATCTCCCCAAAGAGGTGGAGATTGTCTATGGCAACCTCTGCGACAAATCATCGCTCAAGCCTTTCTTCTCGGTTAACGAGGGTGAAACAACGGTGTGCATCCACGTAGCAAGTATGGTGACGGTGAACCCCTACTACCGCAAGGCGCTACTCGACGTGAATGTGGGTGGCACGGTCAACATCATTGACATGTGTTTGGAGCACGCAGAGTGTCAGAAACTTGTCTATGTCGGCTCTACGGGTGCTATACCCGAGCTGCCCCACGGCCAGCTTATCAGCGAGGTGGAGTATGTAAACCTCGACGAGGTTGAGGGCTGGTACAGCAAGAGCAAGGCTATGGCTACGAACAATGTATATACCGCCATCCGTGAGCGAGGGCTCAAGGCGTGCGTGATATATCCCACGGGCATCATGGGTCCCAACGACTTCTCTTGCAGCGAGACCACCTCTACCATCATCAAGATTATCAAGGGCGAGATGGCAGCAGGCATTGACGGCTCATTCAATATGGTCGATGTGCGCGACCTGGCAGCGGGTTGCATTGCGGCAGCAGACAAGGGACGCATCGGCGAGGGATATATCCTTGGCAATGAGGTGATCCGTTTCAAGACGATGAGCAAGATTATCTCGCAGGAGGCTGGATGCAAACCCGTAAAATTCTTCCTGCCGATATGGGCCGCCGAGATGATTGCACGCAGCATGGAGCGTAAGGCTGCCAAGACGGGCAAGATGCCGCTGATGACCTCGTTCTCGGTGTATAACCTCAAGCGCAACAACGAGTTCGATTACACCAAGGCGATGAAAGAGCTCGGCTACACGACACGTCCGCTGGAGACCACACTCAAGGATCAGATCAAATGGTTAAAGGATAATCGCCTGATTTAGACCGCAGCCCGCCATCGAAAATGGAGGTTTGGAGGGATTGTCAATATCGTTGCCCAAAGGGCATAAAAAAAGCAGCCGATATGTTTACTCTAATTTATAGCCTCCCTTTCTTAAAGGGAGGTTTGGAGGGAATGTCAATATCGTTGCCCAAAGGGCATAAAAAAAGCAGACCTAAAGTCTGCTTTTTTTGTGCCCAGGACAAGACTCGAACTTGCACGAGCTAATGCTCACTACCCCCTCAAAGTAGCGTGTCTACCAATTTCACCACCTGGGCCTTTCTATGTTGGCGAAGCACTCTCCGCCGAAAAGGTGTGCAAATATAGGCACTATTTCGTAATTCGCAAAATTTTTCATTAAAAAAACGGCATTATCGCAAAAAAAAGAGTCTGCCCACCCCTTTTCGGGGCAGGCAGACCGCTGAATCGCATATTGATTGCTTACTTCAATGTCATCTCGTTGAAGAGGTACGAAGCGCCGCCGATGCGGTCGATAACGAACAGCACGTAGCGGATATCTACCGAAATATTGCGGCAGATTGTGGGATCGAACTCCATATCGCTCATTGTCGAACGCCATGTGCGGTCGAAGTTGATACCGATCAACTCACCCTTGCCATTGATGACGGGAGAGCCTGAGTTACCGCCCGAGGTGTGGTTCGTAGCAAGGAAGCATACGGGAACCGACTTCTTGCCATAGATCTGCTGACCCCAGCGGCCGTAATCCTTCGCAGCGTAGATGTCGCGCAGAGCCTGCGGAATGTTGTAATCGTATACGTTGGGATCGTCCTTGGCCATAATGCCGTCGATGGTTGATACGGGGTGGTGATACTCCGCATCGGCATACTCATAGCCTGCTACGGTACCGTAAGCCACACGCAGTGTGAAGTTTGCATCGGGATAGAAGGCACGATCCTTATCCCACTCGCGCAAAGCGCGCATATATGTACGATACCACTGCTCCACCTGAGGCACGTTGCTCAGGTTGCGGTATGCGTAATTACGGGTGTCGTTGGCTATATTATTAAAGATACGTACGAAGTTAACCAGTGCGTCGCCCTTAACATCCGATGCGGTGATGGGATCCGTACCAAGCAGGCGGCTGCTGCGGAACATTGCATCGACATACTTCTCGGCACCACCGTAGTATGCAATCTGTGCCTTCAGGTCGGCAGGCATGCTCTCGGGAGCTACGCGCTGGCAGAACTCATCCACCATACGGCGTGCAATGGCCTGGTCGATACCCTGGTTGTAGCTCTTGAGGAAGTTCTGGTGAGCCTTCTCCACATCGTATGTCTTACCCTCCTTCTCAGCGGCAAGCACGGCGTTGTAGAGTGAGCGGGCATAAGAGTAGGCGTTGATTGTTGCCACAGACTCGGTGAAGAGCTCGCGCATGTAGTAACCGGGGATTACTGCCTCGTAGGCCTTGTGCATCTCATTCAGAAGGTTGGCATACTCAGGTTTAGATGCTGCCCAAGAGGCGAAGTCAGCCTCGTAGGCACGCTTCTTATCGGCTGTGCGCAGACGGTTAAGACCCAGAACCTCACCCTGCCACTTCTTCCAGGCATTGGCGATGTTGGCGTATACGGCTGCGTAAGCGATACGCACCTCGGCGCTCTCGGCCTGTGCTGCAGAGATGATGTCGAGGCGCTGCGTGCGGAGCGCAATCTTCATGGGGTCAGATACGTTGGCTACATAATCCACAGCATCAGAGATAACATACTCCTGAGTGTTGCCGGGGAAGCCGTAGATCATAGTGAAGTCGCCCTCATCAACACCCTTGGTCGATACGGTGAAGTGACGCTTGGGCTGGTAGGGCTTGTTATCCTTCGAGTACTCGGCAGGCTCGTTGTCCTCGCCTGCATATACACGCCAAATAGAGAAGTCACCCGTGTGACGGGGCCAGATCCAGTTGTCGGTCTCACCGCCGAACTTACCAATCGACGAGGGAGGTGTTCCCACCAGACGCACATCGCGGTAGGTCTGATATACGAAAAGGAACTGCTGATTGCCGTAGTACATCTGCTCGATAGAGGCACGGTAGCCCTTGCCCTCGGCACGTGCTGCAGCGATGATATCCTCGGCCTTCTCGCCCTTGGCCAGACGGTCGGTAACATCCTCCATCTTAACGAGCAGGCTGATGGTCAAGCCCGGAACGGGAAGCTCCTCGCCACGTGACTTGGCCCAGTAGCCGTAGGTCAGATAGTCGTGCTCGACAGATGAGAGGCTCTGGATAGAGCCGTAACCGCAGTGGTGGTTGGTAAGGAGCAGACCCTCAGCCGAGAGGAACTCGCCCGTACATCCGCCACCAAACTGAACAACAGCATCCTTCAATGAAGCCTTGTTTACTGAATAGATATCCTCGGCAGAGAGCTTGAAACCCTTGCTACGCATATCCTTGATGCGCGAACCGATAAGGCTCGGCAACCACATACCCTCATCGGCCTGTGCCGTGAAGAGCGTAAGGCACATAAGTGCGCTTGCGAATAGTTTTTTTATCATAAATGTTTTGGTTATTAGTTTCTAAGTCACAAAAATAGGTAAAAAAGTGGGAATAGCGACTTTTTCTAATAAAAAAAGGTGCTGACCCGAAAGTCAGCACCTTTTCTATTTTACAATTTATGACAAGATCCTTTACATTCGGATCCTATCAAAAAATTGAAGAACGGGAGCTATTTCAAGGCTTGCGCAGTCTGAAAAACCGCAGTTTACTTTAGCGTAAATGAGGATTTTGAAGACAAGCGTAACGCAGAAAGAGCCTCGTTATTCGATTTTTCTTACAAGCGAGCCTTGATAGCCTTCGACTCCTCCTCATAACCAGGCTTGTCGAGAAGAGCAAACATATTCTTCTTGTAAGCCTCAACACCAGGCTGGTTGAAGGGGTTCACGCCGAGGATGTAACCGCTGATACCGCAAGCCTTCTCGAAGAAGTAGATCAGCTCACCGAGTGCCTGCTCGTTGATAGCGGGGATCTCGATACGCATCTGGGGCACGCCACCATCGAGGTGAGCCAGCTGAACACCGAGCTCAGCCATCTTGTTGATCTCAGAGAGGCGCTTGCCAGTGAGGAAGTTCAGACCATCGAGGTTAGCCTCGTCAGCCTCTACCTTCACGTCGTACTTTGCGTTAGCAACAGAGATGATGGTCTCGAACAGAGTGCGCTCGCCCTCCTGAATATACTGACCCATAGAGTGAAGGTCGGCAGTGAGCGTAACGCTTGCGGGGAAGATACCCAGACCATCCTTACCCTCTGACTCGCCGTAGAGCTGCTTCCACCACTCGGCAACGTAGAGCAACTTAGGCTCGTAAGAACCCAGGATCTCAATCTTCTTGCCAGCCTTGTAGAACTCGTTACGAACGATAGCGTACTGAGCAGCGAGATTCTGCTCGATAGCTGCGTCAGCACCGCACTCCTTCTCCATAGCCTGTGCACCAGCAACCAAAGCCTTGATATCAACGCCAGCAACAGCCAAGGGCAACAAACCTACGGGAGTGAGTACAGAGAAACGACCACCTACATCGTCGGGAATTACAAAAGTGGGATAACCCTCGTTGGTAGCCAAAGTCTTGAGTGCACCACGAGCCTTATCGGTAATGGCTACAATGCGCTCAGCAGCCTCAGCCTTGCCATAACGCTGCTCCAGCTCAGCCTTGATAAGGCGGAAGGCGATAGCGGGCTCGGTAGTGGTACCTGACTTAGAGATTACGATAGCGGCTACAGAGTAATCCTTCGTAGCGTCCAACAACTCGCGAGTGTAGTCCTCAGAGATGTTCTGGCCAGCGAATACTACTGTGGGGTTCTCGTGCTGCTTCTTCAGGAACTCGAACGAGTTGCTCATAGCCTCGATAACAGCCTTTGCGCCGAGGTATGAACCACCGATACCGATGCAGATAACTACGTCTGCCTTGGCACGCAACTTAGCAGCCTGTGCCTCGATAGCGGCAATCTGCTCAGCGTCGATAGACGAGGGCAAATTTACCCAACCCAAGAAATCATTACCTGCGCCCTCGCCCGTGTGGAGCAAGGTGTTAGCAGCCTTAGCCTCGGCCAACATAGCCTCGGTGATAGCAACGCCACTCTTGGCGATGTCCAATTTAATCAAACTCATTGTTTTTTAGTGTTTTTGGTTTATGATTTATTGTAATTTACTATTTCGCAAATCTTTCTCGCTACAAAAATATAAAAAATTCCGCAAACTGCACGTCTGCGGAATCTTTTAGTGCTATACCTCACTCAATTAATTGCCAATCAATTTATATTTCAGGGAACATAATTCCATGAGGAGTAAAGTTTACAACAAAATGTAATGGAGGTTGCTCACCAGTTACAGATGCGGTTACCACACCTGATTTAAAATAGATAACCTCAGGCCCAAAGAATGGAATACCATCATGATATGTTTTAACATCATATCCACTAAGACCATCTAATTTGAGATTTATCTTTGTATCAAGCTGGTCCGGATAATAGTTATCTATTGTCGCATTTATCTCTCCATCAAAGCAATAGCGCAAGGTTGTCTTGGGTTCTATAATATGATCAAAGTGTACTAAAACCACCGTGCGTCCAGTGGTAAACTGCACATTTAAGTCGGTATCAAAATACCCTAAATCCGGCTCCATATGAATCATACTACCCGAGAGAGTATAAACGCCGTCCTTACGACTAACATTCCACTCTCCTTTTACGCCTTCGGGAAGATGCTGCGAAGAAACAAGTACACTCCACTCGGCTCCATCCTCGTCCAATGAAATGCCATTGTGCGTAATACTATATAGCGTGTTACCAGATATCCATCCACAAATCTCGCCATTCTCACTATATTGTGGGTATTTTTTAAAAAATTGACGTTTAATAACAACCTCTGTATCACCACCATTCAGCAACGAATCACGATAAGCTGAGGCCTGAAATAGAAAATCCAATTTATCAACCATCTGACGAGCAATAGAAAAGTCAATCGTCCTGCCGTAACTTTCAATACGTCTCTTTTCAATCTCTTCCGCAGGAATATCTTCTCCCTCATCATCCTTGCTGCAGGCAACAAATGCACCTACCGAGGCCACAAACATAATAGCGACCATCAGAAAATTCCAAAGTTTTTTCATACGGCTATAAGTTTTAAGCATTTCACCCCCCCCAATATACAAAACATTCTATAAATCACCAAATTATCGGGCAAAATATTCGCTATTGGGGATGATTTTTTAGTTTTAAGTTCTCTGTTCACTACCTTAAACGCGAAAAATCGAAAACCTTGCATCGTTTCGTCAAAAAAATAGTAAAAATTTCTTAACAAAAAGTTGGAAAACTTACCCATCTTTTCACTACCTTTGCATTGTCGAATGTTTTTATCGCGCGCTGCCCTCGGAAAAAGGCTCTGCAAGGGGTAAAGGCAACGACGCAAATTATTGATTAATAAAGAGATAAAAAGATATGGGATTTTTTTCATTAATGCAGGAGTTGGCCATCGACCTCGGAACGGCCAACACGCTGATTATTTATAACGGCAAGGTCGTTGTCGATGAGCCGTCGATTATCGCTCTGGAGTTGCAGACCGGTAAGGTGAAGGCTATCGGTACCGAGGCAAAGAAGATGGACGGCCGCGTACACCCCAACATCAAGACTATCCGCCCGCTGAAGGATGGCGTGATTGCCGACTTCAAGGCTACGGAGCTGATGTTGCGCGGCCTGATCAAGAAGGTTCGCACCACATCGTCAATGTTCTCACCCTCACTGCGCATGGTGATCTGTATCCCTTCGGGATCGACCAACGTGGAGATTCGTGCCGTACGCGACTCGGCCGAGCACGCCGGCGCACGTGACGTATATATGATCTTCGAGCCTATGGCAGCCGCACTGGGTGCTGGTCTTGACGTTGAGGCTCCCGAGGGTAACATGGTTATCGACATCGGCGGCGGTACTTCGGAGATTGCATGTATCTCACTGGGCGGTATCGTATGCTCGGAGTCTATCAACGTGGCGGGTGATGTATTTACAACCGATATTCAGAACTACGTTCGTCAGCAGCATAACATCCGTATCGGCGAGCGCACAGCCGAGGAGATCAAGCACGCCATCGGCGCCGCTATCTCTGACCTGGACGAGGAGCCCGAGGATTTCGTATTGACAGGTCCCAACATGCTCACCGCACTGCCCCAGACCGTGACTCTCTCATACAACGAGATTGCCTATGCGCTGGAGAAGTCGCTCGTGAAGCTGGACGCTGCATTGATGACCGTACTGGAGACTATGCCCCCCGAGCTCTACGCCGACATCGTGAAGAACGGTATCTACCTGGCCGGTGGTGGCGCCCTGATCAAGGGTCTGGATAAGCGCTTGTCAAACAAGTCGGGCCTGCCCGTGCATATCGCCGAGGATCCTCTGCGCGCTATCGCACGCGGTACGAGCATTGCGATGAAGAACGTTGACAAGTTCTCATTCCTGATGCATGACAATTAATCGTTAAGGTCAAATAGAGGCTTTTCTATATCGGGACTCGCGCGGCCGCAGTGCCGCGTATCCCGTTATTAGAAGCCGTGCTGTCGGGTCATGTATAAACTCATTGAATTTATCCGCAGAATATATGTTGTGCTATTGTTCATCCTAATCGAGACAATAGCACTCAATTATTATGCGCGCTCGTCATTCTACACTCAGGCCAAGATTCTCGCCCACGCCAATAGCGTGACGGGAGCCCTGCAGCAGAGTATCTTCTCGCTTCGCCACTACTTCACCCTCAGCAGCGAAAATGAGATGCTCGCACAGCGCGTAGCCGAGTTGGAGAATGCGCTCACCATATACCGCGAGCAGGAGCGACAGATGCAGACCGATACGCTGACCATGGCAGCGATGGATTCGACGATGCTCGCCTCGCTCGCGCAATATCGCTACACGACCGCCCGCGTAATATCGAATACGATAAACAGCTCGCACAACTTCATTACGCTGAACCGAGGTCGTCAGCATGGCGTGCTGGTCGATATGGCCGTTGTGACACCCGACGGAGCAATGGTTGGCTATGTG
>JAFOXS010000199.1 GCA_017391665.1 Alistipes sp.
GCTGGGCGATGTGAAGGCTCACTATGGCGTGGATGTGGATGACAAGGTGCGCGCAATGCTCTGCGCGGGTTGTAACTCAACATCGAAGACTCTGCCCGTCATTGCTCTGTGCGATAGTTTTGGTCGTGTGGTCTATTTCTCTCAGGGTTATAATACCTCGGTGGCCGAACAGTTAAAGAGTGTTATTCACAAGCTGTAGGACCACCTCGCGCGATGAGTGGCGTATTACGCCCTCGCGGTCGGGGTATGCTGAAAATGATACATTAGTGCCACGATAAGCCAGGTCGTGGTCATTTATAGCGGCTGTGGAGTGAAACTCCGTGGCCGCTGTTTTTTGCTCTATCAGGACTATATTCTGCGGGTTGATGCCAGCACCTGGCATGATGATAATGCGCCTTGCGGCCTGCCGTACAAGTTCGGCGAGAAGTTCTGCTCCCTGCTCCGCCGAAGGCATCTGTCCCGATGATAGCAGGCGGTCGCAACCGAGCGATATAATCTGCTCCAAAGCCTTGTGAGGGTCGCGGCAAACGTCAAATGCACGATGGAACGTAACGGATAGATCGCCAGCGGCCTCGATCATACGCTGGCAAGCCTCAATGTCAATGTCGCCCTCTGCAGTGAGTGCTCCAATGACAACACCATGTACGCCCGTTTGGCGGCAAAACTCAATATCCTTGCACATTGTGTCAATCTCGTCTGTGGTATAGTAGAATCCTCCCTCGCGCGGGCGGATAAGTACATTTATATCTATATTGAGATTGGCCTGTGCTATGGCCTCGATTGTTCCGTGGCTGGGTGTTACGCCTCCGCATGTTATGGCCGAGCATAACTCTATTCTTCGGGCTCCGCCGGCGGCAGCCTCGCGTGCCTCGCTGAGTGATGAGCAGCAAACTTCGATAATTCGCATCGTGAAAAAGTTTTTAATTCTTGTAAAGGTATTAATTTTTTCGTGATTTGTCGCTTTGAACGAGGAATTTGCGTAACTTTGTGGCTGTATGACACAGGTTAGAGCAAAAAAAGCACTCGGCCAGCACTTCCTGACCGATCTGAATATAGCGCGTAAGATATGCTACTCGCTCTCTGGCGGTACGGCTGAGGAGCCCGCACAGGTGCTGGAGGTTGGTTGCGGTATGGGTGTGCTGACGCAATTTCTGCTGCAGCGCGATGATGTGGTGACCTATGGTGCCGAGATTGATTCGGAGAGTGTGGAGTATCTGCATGAGCACTATCCCGACTTCGCTTCACGACTTATCGAGGGCGATTTCCTGAAGATGGATTTGCGCGAACGTTTTGGCGAGCAAGTGCGAGTGATAGGTAATTTCCCGTACAACATTTCGTCTCAAATCTTCTTCAAAGTCATTGAGAATCGCGACATTGTGCCCGAATGTGTGGGCATGATTCAGCGCGAGGTGGCGGTGCGTATTGCCGAGCCCCCAGGGTCAAGAGAGTATGGTATTCTGAGTGTTTTGCTGCAGGCGTGGTACGACATTGAGTACCTGTTTACTGTCGGTGAGAAGGTATTTAATCCACCTCCAAAGGTGAAGTCAGCGGTGATTCGCCTAAAGCGTAATGCCACAACACAGCTCGGATGTGATGAGGCGCTGTTTGTAAAGGTTGTGAAGGCTTCGTTTGGTCAGCGTCGCAAGATGATTCGCAACTCGCTGCGCTCGGTGTTTGGCGATTTTGGTGGTGCGGAGCATCGTTTCTTCACGCAGCGTGCCGAGCAGTTGTCGGTGGCCGATTTTGTGGAACTGACAAATTGGGTGGCAGAGAATAGAGCATAGTTTTTTCATAAAAGATGCAAAAAAATGCATCTATGTAGAACAATGTTACGATTTTATGCTTATATTTGCGTTATAAACCTTTTCGCATGATGAATACAGTACATAACTCTTGGTGGTGGCGCTCGTTGGATATATAGAACAATGGCGTTAGATGAGTATGTATTTAGCATAAGTGATATAAAAATAAAGAAAACCATTGTTCGCGGTCGAACGATGGTTTTTTATGTTGCTTTAGCGATAGCGAACAATGAAAATGTAAAAAATAAAAATATAAAAGGCTATGAAGACAAAGAAGTTTATTTTGCCCGAGAGCGAGATGCCTACAGCATGGTATAACATTGTGGCCGATATGCCCAATAAACCGCTGCCGTGTCTTGATCCGCAGACCAAGCAGCCCATTACATTTGAGAGTCTGAGTCGTATCCTTGGTGAGGAGTTGGTGCGTCAGGAGTTATCTACCGAGCGTTATATTGAGATTCCCGAGGAGGTGCAGAACCTCTATAAGATATGGCGTCCTACGCCCGTTGTGCGTGCCTATAATCTGGAGCGTGCGCTTGATACGCCGGCAAAGATATATTTTAAGAATGAGGGTACATCACCCGCAGGCTCGCACAAACCCAATACCGCTATTCCGCAGGCCTATTACAATGCCAAGCAGGGTATTAAGTATCTGGCGACGGAGACCGGCGGCGGCCAGTGGGGTAGTGCCATGTCGCTTGCCTGCCAATATTTCAATATTGACTTGCGCGTATATATGGTGAAGGTGAGCTGTCAGCAGAAGCCTTATCGTCGTCTGTTGATGAATGCGTGGGGAGCGAATGTTATCCCTTCGCCGAGTAATACTACCAAGTTTGGTCGCGAGGTGCTGGCCAAGGATCCTGACTGTGCAGGTAATCTCGGTATGGCTATCTCGGAGGCTGTGGAGAGCGCACTGGAGCATGGCGATACGACACGCTACTGCCTGGGCAGTGTGATGAATCATGTGCTTATGCACCAGACTATTATTGGTGAGGAGAGTATTAAGCAGATGGAGATGGCCGGTGACGAGCCCGATGTGGTTATCGGTTGTTTTGGCGGTGGTTCTAACTTCGCGGGTATCGGCTTCCCCTTCATCCGTCGCAATCTGACTGAGGGCAAGAAGACGCGTGTTGTGGCCGTTGAGCCCGCATCGTGTCCCAAGCTTACTCGTGGCGAGTTTCAGTATGATTATGGCGACACGGCAGGTATGACTCCCATGATGCCGATGTTTACGTTGGGTCATACGTTCCAGCCCTCGAATATCCACGCCGGAGGTCTGCGTTATCACGGTGCAGGTCCTATCGTGAGCCAACTCTATAAGGATGGTCTGATGGAGGCGCAGTCTGTGCAGCAGCTTGAGACCTTCTCGGCAGGTATGCTCTTCGCGAACAGCGAGGGTATTATCCCTGCACCCGAGTCATGTCATGCGATCGCCGTTGCCATTCGTGAGGCGCAGAAAGCTAAGGAGGAGGGTAAGGAGAAGACAATCCTGTTCAATCTCTCTGGCCACGGTATGATTGATTTGTATGCTTTTGAGCAGTATTTTGCCAATAATTTGGTGGATCACGATCTGCCCGAGGAGGAGATTCGTCGTGCCGTAGATCAGCTGGATAAAATTATCAAGTAGAGATTCACTGTTAATAATAAATGGCTATCTGCTAAAAGCGGATAGCCATTTTTTTTTACTCCATTGGGAAGACCCTCACATCGGTGATTCCCTCCAGTTCGCTTTTCAGTCGCTCGATGTCGGTTACCTCATCCACCTCGCCGTAGTGGTAGGGGTAGAATATGCGGGGACGTATCGCCTTGATGGCCACTATATCCTGATCAACGGTCATGGTGTAGGGCTGATTAACTGGCAGGAACGCTACGTCGATATTCTTCAGAGCCTTCATCTCGGGCGTGAGTTCGGTGTCGCCGGCAATGTAGATGCGCAGACCTGTAGCCAATTCGATTATATAGCCGCAATCCTCGCGTGCCTGTGGGTGGAAATCGGTATGCCCCTCCGAGGTGTTATATGCTGCTACTGCCTCTATTGTTAGCCCCTCCCAAGGCTGAGCCTTCAGGCCAGGAGTCATTACTACGGCCTCACCATCGAAGACCTCCGCCGATGTCTTGTCGCACAGGATGATGCTTTTGTTTGTCGTGATGTCGTCAATGGCCGCACGGTCGAGGTGGTCATAGTGAGAGTGTGTTACCAATACCATGTCGGCCTTGGGCAGACGAGCATACTCGGCATATTGCAATACAGGGTCGTTGTAGATATGGCGCTGGCCAATCTGTATAGCGAATGAGGCGTGTTTGAAGAAGGTGAATTTTACATCGTTGCCCTCCGCGTCCTGCACAATATCGGTAGGGTACGAGGGTGTAGGCTTGCCTGAAAAAACAGAAAATATTGACATCGTAATAATGGTTTAATTATTCATTTTTAGGTTGGTAGCGCCGATCCAAAACCAATCGGCCAAAGACAAAGATAAGTATTAGAAATGAAAAATTCAAGATTTTTTCCATGCAATGGCGCAAAGCCTGCGTAAGAGTGTATGCGGGTGCTTTTTGTTGATAAAATTGGAGAGTTTTTTTTGGGCGATAGGTTAAAAATAAGTAAATTTGCAAGATAGAATATGTTTTAATTACAACCCGTTATGTTTTCAATTTTATATTACATTTTTACCTTGTTGCAGGTTACTGTCTTGTTCATCGTTTCGATCATTGTTTTGATTGTAACATATCCTTTTGACAAGAGTCGCCGCTGGGTGCATGAGTGCTCGCGTTTGATCTGTTTCTTGCTGTACGATTTTTTCCCTTTTGCAAAGCGTACGATTGAGGGCGCAGAGCATATTGATAAGAAAAAACCGTACGTCATGGTGCTGAATCATAATTCGGGTTTTGATATCTTTACTGCATACAAGATTCCGCTCAACTTCCGCTGGGTGTCCAAGCGTGAGGTCTTCTGGGTTCCGTTCATGGGCCCGCTGCTCTCTATTCATGGTGATATCCCCATCGAGCGAGGCAACCCCAAGAAGGCTATGGAGAAGGTTTCTCGTCTGGGTAAGCTGTGGCTTAAGCGAGGTGCTACGGTGGCTATCTTCCCCGAGGGCACACGTTCGAAGGATGGCGAGATTCACAACTTCAAACTCGGTGCCTTCAGCCTTGCCAAGGAGGCAGGCGTGGATATCCTGCCCGTTGTGATGACCGGCACGACCGATGCGTTTAAGAAGGGCTGGCTGGTCAATTGGCGCCATCGCGTAGCAATTCGAGTATTGGAGCCTGTGTCAGCCGAGGCGGTTGCCGCTACGGGTACCAAGGAGCTCTCACAGCAGGTGCATGATCGCATGGTTACGGCATTGGCAGAGTTGCGCAAGGATGTGGCTGCGGAGAAAAAATAGTTCAGAAAAATAAGCCGAGTGTCGCGAATTGTCACTTTCGATGATTTATTTTGCGGCATTCTGGAGTAGATAAGATTATGGCAAACGATAAGAATAAAAATATTCAGACGGTGGCGTATGACGATGACGCCATCAAAACTCTCTCTCCGCGCGAGCATCTGCGTCTTCGTCCGGGTATGTATATCGGCAAGCTGGGCGATGGCTCGCAGCCTGACGATGGTATCTATGTGCTTATCAAGGAGACTGTCGATAACTCTATCGACGAGTTTATCATGGGTGCTGGCGACAAGATCGAGATTACGATCGAGGATAACGTTGTGACGGTTCGTGACTATGGTCGAGGTATCCCTCTCAAGTCGTTGTCGGCGGCCGTTAGCCAGATGAATACGGGCGGAAAGTATGAGGGCGATGCCTTCAAGAAGACCGTCGGTTTGAATGGTGTGGGTGTGAAGGCCGTGAATATGCTTTCGAGCGAGTTTACAGCGCGCTCGGTGCGCGATGGCGAGGCACATACGGTAACCTTCTCGCAGGGTCTGGAACTTACCGACCGCTGGGAGAGTGGCGTCGAGGAGCGCAACGGAACGATGATTCGCTTCCGAGTGGATGAGCAGATCTTCGGTCAGTATAGCTACAATCTGGACTATGTGGAGCAGATGGTGCGTAACTACACCTACCTGAATCTTGGTCTGAAGATTATCCTCAATGGACAGGAGTTCGTATCGAAGAACGGTCTATTGGATCTGGTTAATGATAACCTCTCGGAGGAGCCTCTATATCCGCCCATCTATCTCTCGGGCGACGATATCGATGTGGTAATTACCCACGGTACGGGTTATGGCGAGAGTTATTATTCGTTTGTCAATGGCCAGTACACGCCACAGGGCGGTACGCATCAGGCGGCATTCCGTGCCTCGGTAGCAAAGGTGGTGAAGGAGTTCCTGAAGAAGGATTACGATCCGGCCGATGTGCGTACGTCAATCATTGCAGCCGTGTCGGTTCGCATGAACGATCCTGTATTTGAGTCGCAGACCAAGATCAAACTCGGCTCGAAGGAGATTGCTCCTGGTGTGTCGATGCAGCAGTTTGTGGGTGATTTCCTGGCAACGAACCTCGATAACTATCTCCACAAGCATCCCGAGACAGCGCAGGTGCTGCAGAAGAAGATCACCGAGAATGAGAAGGCTCGCAAGGCTATCTCGGGTATTCAGAAGAAGGCTCGTGAGACGGCAAAGAAGGTGGCGGTGAACAACCGTAAGCTGCGCGACTGCAAGGTGCATCTGACCGATAGCAAGAATCCTCTGTCGGAGAAGACTATGATCTTCATTACCGAGGGCTTGTCGGCTATGGGTCCCATCACGATGACGCGTGATGCCATGACGCAGGCCGTTTTCTGCCTTCGTGGTAAGCCTCTGAACTGTTATGGACTGACCAAGAAGGTGGTCTATGAGAATGAGGAGTTTAACCTTTTGCAGGCGGCCCTGAATATTGAGGATGGCCTGGAGAATCTGCGTTTTAACAAGGTAATCATCGCAACCGATGCCGATGTGGATGGTATGCACATCCGTCTGCTGATGACCTCGTTCTTCGTGCAGTTCTTCCCCGAATTAATCCGTGCCGGTCACCTCTACATCCTGCAGACCCCTCTGTTCCGTGTGCAGAACAAGAAGGAGAACTTCTACTGCTACACCGATGAGGAGCGCCAGAAGGCAATCAAACGTTGTGGCGCAAGTGCCGAGATCACGCGATTCAAGGGTTTGGGTGAGATCTCGCCCGAGGAGTTCAAGGATCTTATTGGTGAGAATATGCGCCTGGACAAGGTGCGTCTTACCAAGGACGATCCCATCTCGGATATGCTGGAGTTCTATATGGGTAAGAATACCTTCGAGCGCCAGAACTTTATTGTAAACAATCTCCGTATCGAGGAGGATATCGAAGAGCAAATAGCATAATACAAGCGTAAATGGCTGAGAATATAGATATTAAAAATGAGAATCTGGCTGTCGCCCCGACCGTGGAGGCTGCACCGCAGGCGACATCTCGCGCAGAGAGCAAGTATGATCGTCTGATGGGTGAGGAGGGCGTGCGTAAACTTACGGGTATGTACAAGAACTGGTTCTTGGACTACGCCTCGTATGTTATCCTTGAGCGTGCCGTGCCGCATGTCGATGACGGATTGAAGCCCGTGCAGCGTCGTATTCTACATACGATGAAGAAGCATTGTGCCGATGGCGTGCGTACCAAGGTGCAGAGCATCGTGGGTGATGTGATGAAGTACCACCCTCATGGTGATGCATCCATCAAGGATGCGCTGGTGCAGCTGGGACAGAAGGGTCTGCTTATCGATACGCAGGGTAACTGGGGTAATATCCTTACGGGTGATGATGCCGCAGCGGGTCGTTATATCGAGGCTCGACTGTCGAAGTTTGCCCTTGATGTTGTCTATAACAACAAGACAACAGAGTGGATGCGTTCTTACGATGGCCGCAACGAGGAGCCTGTAACCTTGCCCGTAAAGTTCCCTCTCCTGTTGGCGCAGGGTACCGAGGGTATTGCCGTAGGTCTGGCGTCGAAGATTCTGCCGCACAACTTCAATGAGCTTATCTCGGCATGTATTGCCCATCTCAAGGGTGAGGATTTTCAGCTTCTGCCCGACTTCCCGACGGGAGGTCTGATGGATGCAAGTCGTTACAACGACGGTTTGCGCGGTGGTGCGGTAAAGGTGCGTGCCCGCATCTCGAAGATTGACAAACGTACGCTTGCGATTACCGAGATACCCTTCTCTACCACTTCGGAGTCTATCAAGGACTCTATCCTGAAGGCTAATGAGAATGGCAAGATAAAGATCAAGAAGGTTGATGATTTGACAGCCGACAAGGTGGAGATTATAATCCATGTGGCAAATGACGAGTCGAGCGACAAGACCATCGATGCGCTCTACGCCTTCACGTCGTGTGAGGTGTCGATCTCGCCCAATGCCTGCGTTATCATGGATGAGAAACCCCATTTTATGGGCGTTAAGGATATTCTTCGCCACTCGGCCGACCATACGCGCAATCTGCTTGGTCGCGAGCTGGAGATTCGTCTGGATGAGCTCAATGAGGCGTGGCATGCTGCATCGCTGGAGCGCATCTTCATTGAGAATAAACTCTACGAACTTATCGAAGGTCGTCGTACGCCCGAGGAGGCTTATGCTGCCGTGGATAAGGGTTTGGAGCCCTTTAAAAAGTTGTTGCGCCGCGAGGTGACGATGGAGGATGTGAAGCGCCTGACGGAGCTTAAATTCATCCGTATATCACGCTTTGACAAGGATAAGAACGATAACGAGATTAAGCGCATCGAGGAGGATATCAAGGCTACGCAGTACGATCTGGATCATCTTACGGATTATGCCATTGCCTACTATAAGCGCATCGGCGAGAAGTATGGCAAGGGTCGTGAGCGTAAGACTGAGATTCGTGAGTTCGATACCATCGAGGCTACGAAGGTGGCCGTAACCAACGCTAAGCTATATGTCGATAGGGCAGAGGGCTTCTTCGGCATCGGTAAGGGTATGAAGGATGCCGAGTTTGTCTGCGACTGTAGTGATATTGACGATGTGATTGTAATCCTCAAGGATGGCCGCTATGTGATAAAGAAGGTTGCCGATAAGGACTTCTTCGATAAGAATATCTACTATATCGGCGTCTTTAAGCGTAATGATGAGCGCACGATATACAATGTCCTCTACCGCGATGGCCGTCCCGGCAGTGCTATCATGATGAAGCGTTGCGCAATCAAGAGCATTACACGCGACAAGGTCTATGATTTGACCAAGGGTACTCCCAAGAGCGAGATTATATACATGTCGGTTAATCCCAATGGTGAGGCCGAGGTGCTGAAGATATACTTCCGACCCCGTCCCCGTCTAAAGAAGGTGATTACCGATCTGGACTTCTCGACTGTTGCGATTAAGGGACGTCAGAGTCAGGGTAACCTCTTCTCGCGTTACAGCATCCATAAGATCGTACTCAAGGAGAAGGGTACATCGACGCTCGGCGGTCAGAATATATGGTTCGATGAGGATGTGCGCCGCCTCAATGTCGATGGTCGAGGCTTGCTGCTCGGCGAGTTTAAGGGCGACGATAAGATTGTAGTGTGGACATCGAAGAACCAGTATTACATTACAGGTTTCAGTGTCGATCAGCACTTCCCCGATGAGACCATCCGTGTGGAGAAATTTGTCGCAGGTCGTATCTATAGCCTCTGCTACTACGATCGAGAGCAGAAGTACTACTATATGAAGCGCTTCCAGTTGGAGGCAAGCGAGAAGTTGCAGTCGTTCCTCGATGAGGATTCGTTGGCCGATTTCGTATGCATTACAGGTGTTGAGGGTGCTAAACTTATAGTTACATATCAGGGTGCGCATGCTGCGCGTCCTGCCGATGAGGTGGATGTTGATTCGTTCATCGGCGTGAAGAGCCATCGTGCCAAGGGTAAGCGTATTACTACGTACGATGTGGAGTCGTTGTCATTCCTTGAGCCCGAGTTGCCTCCTCAGCCCGAGACAGCAGAGCCTATGGAGGATGATGCCCCCGAGGTAGATCTCGACAGCATGAATGAGGCTGTCGCAGCGCGTGATGAGGAGAATCCTATTGAGGA
>JAFOXS010000079.1 GCA_017391665.1 Alistipes sp.
CAGATTCGCGACCAGATCCGTGGGCTGGATATAAATTCATTGACGCCCCTCGAGGCGCTCAATAAATTGAACGAAATCAAGAAGATAACAGGATTATAACAGAAAAGCAGACTCCGCAAAAGGGGGCTGCTTTTTTTGTAATAAGTGTAATAAGTGTAATAAGTGTGATACCTTTTCCTATTGCACCTATAACGCCTATTTCTCTTATCTCTCAAAAAAAACGCCCTCCGCAGTTGGAGAGCGTTTTTATTATGCGTCGATATTTGCGTAGTGAGCATTCTTCTCGATGAACTCGCGGCGGGGCGGTACGTCGTCACCCATCAGCATTGAGAAGATGCGGTCGGCCTCGGCGGCATTCTCGATGTTCACCTGACGCAGGATGCGGGTCTCGGGGTTCATCGTAGTGTCCCACAACTGCTGTGCGTTCATCTCACCCAAACCTTTGTATCGCTGGATGTGAACACCCTTCGTGCCCATCTGCTCGATGATGGCATCGCGCTCGGCATCGGTCCAGCAGTAACGCTCGTTGTTACCCTTCTTCACCAGGTACAAGGGCGGGGTAGCGATATATACGTGGCCATTCTCAATAAGCTCCTTCATCTTGCGGAAGAAGAACGTCAGCATCAGCGTAGCGATGTGCGCACCATCGACGTCGGCATCGGTCATGATGATGATCTTGTCGTAACGCAACTTCTCCAGATTCAGCGCCTTGCTATCCTCCTCGGTGCCGATCGATACGCCCAGGGCGATGAACATATTCTTGATCTCCTCGTTCTCCCACATACGGTGCTCCTGAGCCTTCTCGATGTTCAGGATCTTACCTCTAAGAGGCATAATGGCCTGGAAGTTACGGTCGCGGCCCTGCTTTGCGGTACCACCTGCCGAGTCTCCCTCGACGAAGAATATCTCCGCAATCGAACGGTCACGGCTTGAGCAGTCGGCCAGCTTACCCGGCAGACCTGCGCCCGACAGTACGGTCTTGCGCTGCACGGCAGCACGGGCATTGTGAGCGGCGTGGCGTGCCGTAGCGGCCAGGATAACCTTCTGCACGATAGCCTTGGCATCGCGGGGGTGCTCCTCCAGATAGAGTGCCAGAGCCGATGCCACAGCACCATTCACTGCGGCAGCAATCTCCGAGTTACCCAGCTTGGTCTTGGTCTGACCCTCGAACTGAGGCTCGGCAACCTTAACCGACACCACGGCGGTCAGACCCTCGCGGAAGTCCTCGCCATTGATCTCGAACTTGAGCTTTGCCAACATACCCGACTCCTCGGCATACTTCTTCAGCGTACGTGTGAGCGCCGTGCGGAAGCCCGTAAGGTGGGTACCACCCTCGATGGTGTTGATATTATTAACGTATGAATGAACATTCTCAGAGAATGAGCTGTTGTACTGCATTGCCACCTCCACGGGAACGCCGTTGTTCTCGGTGTCGATGTAGATAACCTCTTCGGTCAGAGGCTCGCCACGTGTAGCGTCGAGGTACTTTACGAACTCCTGCAAGCCATCCTGTGAGTAGAACTGCTCGCGCAAGGGGTTGCCCTCCTCGTCCTCGTTGCGAAGATCGGTGAGTGAGAGGTGAATACCCTTGTTCAGGAATGCCAGCTCGCGCAGACGGTTTGCCAGCGTGTCGTACTTATACTCTGTGGTGAGGGTGAAGATATCCTTATCGGGCAGGAATGTGATTGTGGTACCACGATCCTCCGTGTCGCCCATGATCTCGAGCTTCGATGTGGGTACACCCTTGCAGTATGTCTGACGATAGATCTTGCCACCGCGGTGAATCTCGGCAATCAAGAGCGTAGAGAGGGCGTTCACACACGATACACCCACGCCGTGCAGACCTCCCGACACCTTGTAGCTGCCCTTGTCGAACTTACCACCGGCGTGCAGCACGGTGAGCACAACCTCAAGAGCCGACTTACCCTCCTTTTCGTGGTAGTCGGTGGGGATGCCTCGGCCGTTATCGCGAACGGTGATCGAGTTGTCCTTGTTGATCGTAACATCGATGTGGGTACAGTAGCCGGCCAGAGCCTCGTCGATAGAGTTGTCCACAACCTCATATACAAGGTGGTGCAGACCCTTCTCGCCGATGTCGCCGATGTACATTGCAGGGCGCTTACGCACTGCCTCCAAACCCTCCAGCACCTGGATATTCGACGCCGAATACTCCTCTTCGTGCTTTATAATTTCCTGTTCGGTACTCATTATTTTCGTTTAAATTCTATTCCAATTCTTAAAACGTACAAAAATAGGCTTTTTTTGTGATTTTTCCAAATATCGAATCATAGATTCGTGCACTTAGGCCGAAAAAGTTTCGTCGAGGTCGATTTCCTGGATTCTGCCCTTGGCAAACATGATTGTGCGGGCAGGGTATTGCTCAATGAGAGCCGTGTTGTGAGTGGTCATGACGATGGCCGTGCCACGCGAGCGAATCTCCTCAAAAAGCTGCATGATGCCGTCGGCCGTCACGGGGTCGAGATTGCCCGTAGGCTCATCGGCCAGCAGCAGTCGTGGAGAGTTGAGTAGGGCGCGTGCAATAACCAGACGCTGCTGCTCGCCACCCGATAGCTCGTGCGGCATCTTGTAGGCCTTGGTCTCGAGTCCCACGACCGAGAGCACCTCGTCTATTCGGCGGCGTATGTCAGCCTCCTTGTCCCAGCCTGTGGCACGCATCACGTCGTAGAGATTGTAGAAGACGTTGCGGTCGTCGAGCAGTTGGTAATCCTGGAAGACGATACCCATCTTGCGACGCAGGTAGGGCAGATCCTTCTGCTTCAAGTGTCGCAGATCCATACCGACAACTCGTCCCTCGCCCTCAAGCAGTTGCACCTCGGCATATAAAGTTTTGAGTAATGTGCTTTTTCCGCTTCCCACGCGACCGATGAAGTAAACCATCTCGCCCTCATCGACCCTGAGATTTACATCTGTCAACACCAGTTCATCCTCCTTTTTGGGGTGCTTGGCGTTGCCATCGGTATGGTAAATCGAGACGTTACGCAGCTCTATCACACACTTGTTTTTGTCCATATTCAGCACGTTTACAATTCCTACAAATATACTTATTTTTCGGCAAATTATCAATATTTATTTGCGATTATTTGTCTTAATTTAGTTAAAAGGCTGAACTTTTGTTGAAAAATAATTTAACTTTTTCTTGACTTCGCCTCTTCGATGTTGTATATTTGCAGTAGGAAAACTCCTCGGTCGAGGGGTGTTTGGAAAGTCGAAAACAAAATAAAATCTGATATAATTATGAAAGAAATTGCGCAAAAAGAGCGTCAAAGTTTTACGTTTTATCTGTCGTTTTACAAGTCAATCAAGGAGCTTAAAAACCGCGATAGACTGGCCATCTACGATGCCATTGTGGAGTACTCGCTGCTGGGCATAGAGCCCGATGGCTTGTCGCCTATCACGCAGTTGGTGTGGAATTTAGTAGTTCCTATATTAAGTAAGAGTAGAACTAATTTCCTTAACGCTTACAAGACTCCTCATCCCACAAAACAACAGGCCTCGGAGGTGCAGAAAGAGGAGTCGCTCGCCCCCAGCGAAGAGGTCAGCGACAAGGGCAGCGAAATGGTCAGCACATATACAGATACAA
>JAFOXS010000281.1 GCA_017391665.1 Alistipes sp.
GCCTCGATCGACAGCGAGAGCTTCGCTCCCTACTTTATTTCGGTGCTCATTTCGGCCTTCTTCTTGATCGCTGGCCGAGCCATTAAACTCCCGTTCCTGCCTTATGAAGATTAATACATACACGATGCCCAGCGCATCGGCACGACTGATTAAGGGCTACGGCTATAAGTACGAGCCGAGCAAGGCACACGCGATCCATGTTGCCGAGGATATTTACAAGGAACTGGCCGAGCTGGTGCGTGTTGAGTGCGAATACACCGACCAACAGTACCCGACGGTCTATGTGGAGTGCGAGCGCGAGGGCGTGACCTACACGGCCGAGGTAGAGATGTCGCTCTACTTCAAGGAATATCGCGAAATGTGGGGAACATGCCAATACCTCCACTCGATGGCTCCCTGTTGGACGACCTTTGTAGCATACAACGAGTGTGGCGACGAGATCGCCACCGACTTTGACTTATCGAAATTTCACCAACTTTTAAGATAACCAAACACCTACTACTATGGTAACGACTACCACAATCACGATCACGCAGAACGGCACGTTCGCGTATCGACACGAATCAAACCGAAGGCTGACCGAAGACGAGGTGCACGACATTGTCGTGAATGATGGCCTAATCGGCCTCGACCCGACCAAGTGCGAAGTAAATGTATTTTTCCAAACTAAAGAGAGCTAAAGATGAAAGAGCTAATCAATATTCAGTCATTTCTGAAAGCCCCGAAGGATAAGCGCAACACGTTCGGTGGCTACAACTATCGCAGTTGTGAGAGCGTCCTCGAAGCAGTGAAGCCCTTACTGAAAGCCGAGGCCTGCACCCTTACGATCAACGACGACATCGTGCAGGTTGGCGAACGCTACTACATCAAGGCTACGGCCACCCTGCGGAACAGCTCGGGTGAGAGTGTATCGGCTACGGCACTCGCAAGAGAGGAAGAGACCAAGAAGGGCATGGATGGGGCGCAGGTGACGGGAGCTGCGAGCTCTTATGCGCGTAAATATGCGCTGAACGGCCTGTTCGCCATCGACGACACGAAAGACCCCGATACGGACGAACACTACAAGCGCACACATCAAGCCGACCAGCCCAAGCCGAAAGCGAAGCTCGTCATCAACGATGCGATGATCGACAACAAGGATCGACTCGGCAAGATGCTCAAGGTGCTTGAGGCGGCCTACGCTAAAGACCCTCAAGGCTTCGCAGTCATCCGCCACCTCCGCGATGAGCTGGGCGCAGAATTCGAAGATAATGCAGACAAGCGAGTGCTGGAGATATGGATGCAACATGTAGTAGAAAACCACTTATAACTATGAACGACATCCAACTATTGCGAGAGACGGCAACACCTGCCGTCCTCGCCCAAAACGCAATACAGGCCGTTCTTGAAGGCGAGGTAGATCCCATTACGGCACACATCAATGTGTCGAAGATGGAACAGGCGATTAAGACCTTCAAGGCCAACGAGCGAGTGCGCGACATCACCCTGCGCGAGCTTTGGAAATATGGCAAGCGAGGTGTGTTCGGAGACTGCACGTTGGAAGAGGCCGAGGCAGGTGTTCGGTACGACTTTTCTATTTGTGGAGACAGCCGATTGGAGGAGCTACACAAGATGCGCCAAGCCCTTGACGAAGCGATCAAAGAGCGCGAGGCCTTCTTAAAGAGCATCCCCCTTTCGGGGGTCGCACTACCCGAGACAGGCGAGGTGGTCTATCCGCCAGCCAAAACGAGCAAAACAATTATCAAAACCACATTCAAAAAATAGACTTATGCTTATCAATTTATCCATCTGCTTGAGCGACATTCCGAAGGATCGTATCAAGCTGGCCAACAATGGCAAAAAGTACCTCGCAATCACGGTGCAAGACTTACGCGAGGCGGACGAATACGGCAACACTCACTCGCTGTTTGTTTCGCAGACAAAGGAGGAACGCGAGGCCAAAGAGAAGCGCACCTACATCGGCCGAGGCAAGGCCGTAGTGTTCGAGAACGCACGACCGAGTGTCGAGCAGGTGGCCGAGATGCCGATTGCTGACGATACGAACGACTTACCCTTCTAAAGTATGATCTACGACCTACACAACCCACTCGATCGGGAACGCCTGAAGAAGCGCATCGGTCGCCTAATGGATGGCGAGAGCGCGATTGTAGAGCTGACCGAGAAGAAACCACA
>JAFOXS010000350.1 GCA_017391665.1 Alistipes sp.
GCGCCAGGTAGCCACCGCCACCGGCACCCGAGAGTTTCCAGGCCAGGGCCTTATCCTTGTAGCGCTCGATCCACTCCTCAACGCCATTCGACAACATGGCGGGGAACATCGTCGTCTGCGCCTCAAACGAGGCCTTGAAGGCATCCGCGAAGGCCTGCAGATCGCACTTCAGGATCGCTTCCCAGCACTGCTCGGCAGCCGTCGTAAGCGCCTTCACGCCCTCCTCGTCGATCTTGCAACCCTCTACGACCGACGTGCCGGCCGGACGCGGGAACATCGGAATCATGCAGAGGTGGCTCTCCAGCCAGCTCAACACCTGCTCGTCATAGACCGTCTCGATCTTCTCGGGCCAATAGTGGTTGTCGTAGTAGTGACGGCTTACGCCCGGGATGCAGATACCGATGGCATCCTGCGCACCTGAAATGTGGCCATCCTTCTCCGGCTCATTCTCGAAGCAGAAGACCAACTTGGCCAACTTCTCGGGATCGTAGTTCGGCAGGTTGTAGGGCCAGATCTTCTTCATGGCGTTGCGCGTCGAGGTCGACATGCCGGCACGCTCCATAAACTCAACGGTCGGCTCCAGCGAGATGGTGATGGCCCAACCGGCACCATACTTCGAGACGTAGGGCTGGTCGATCCACGTTCCGGCCAAGTCGAGACGATAGGGCAACTGCGGCTTCACGGTCGTGCGCAACGAGGTGGTCGAACGAGCCTCCAGCCCCGCATCGGGCTCACGCTGCAAGACCACATACTCGATACCGCGCTCGGCGCAGAATTGACGCTTCGTCTCCGAACCGCCATCCTCATTTACAACGAAGATATCGGGTTTCACACGCTCCACAGTCTCCACGAAATCCATCATACCCGAGCCCGGATTGATGAAGGCATCCGTCACATAGCGAATCGACTTCACCATGTAGAGACGCTCGGCCTCGGCGCAAATCGTACGACGCGCCTTGAGCTGAAAGATCGTCGCATCCGAACCGATACCTACATAGAGATCGCCATACTTCGACGCCTCCTTAAAAAAGGCCACATGACCGCTGTGCAGCATGTCATAGCACCCCGAAACAAAAACTTTCTTGTTGGCCATATTACATTATCGCTTAAATTCTGTTAACTTTTCTACATAACGCCATGCGTAACCGATCGGATTAAACCAAACCCGATTTTTGCGGTAGGCACGCATATGGTCTTTCATGATTTGCCAATAACTTTTGAGTCCTGAGGAGGACGCACCACCTAAACGCATGGTCACAAAATCCTTCTCTATATATTGAATTGGCGTTCGATGGACATAGATAACTCTCAACAAATTCTCAAAATCAGCACCAATTGAGAAGTGTGTATCAAATACGCCAGCCTTTTGATATACGCTCCGTTTCGCATAAAATGATGGATGTGCAGGCATGTAACCGCTCAGCATGCGACGGCGCGTAAATTTGGCAGACGAATAGTATCGGACACAGCGAGACAAATCATCATCTGCGACATAATGAATATCACCATATACTGCATCCACATTGCCGGTTTGAATCGTGTGAGCTATTACTGCAAGAGCATCATCCGACGTGTAAAAATCATCCGAATTCAAGATTCCAACAACGTCGCCCGTTGCCATCCGAAGGCCTTTATTCATCGCATCATAGAGTCCCTTATCCGGCTCGCTCACCCAACGCATACGCCCCTCAAAACGAGGCTCATACTCTTTAATGATTGCTACCGTTTCATCTTTTGATGCGCCATCAACGATGATATATTCAATATCTTTATACGTCTGTCGCAATACGCTCTCAAACGTATCTCTCACCGTTTTTGCGCTGTTATCCCAGCCGACAAATCTGTATTTTACTCCGCCTACGTACTGAACGTCGCGTACGCTCGGCAGGACGA
>JAFOXS010000008.1 GCA_017391665.1 Alistipes sp.
ACAGAAGAAATAAAAAGAAGGCTGCTAACTCAAAAAGTTAACAGCCTTTTTTATCGAACAGAACACTGCGCAGAGCTATCGGAGTTGCATTACCTCCTTGATTCCCAGTTCATCATACATTTGCTGCAGCTCCTCTTCGTCACGGTCCGACACAACAAGCAGACGATCTCCCACCACAAGGTGTGTATTTCCGCGTGGCACAAAGTAATCGCCATCACGCGAAATCATCACAACAAGCGTATTGTCGGGGATATCTATATCGCGCAGCGTTGCACCCTTGCGAAGCATCGACTGGGTGACCACAATCTCCGAGAAGTTACTCTTAATCGAGTCGGGGATACCCACCTTGAACAGAGGCTCCTTCTCCTCATACGCAAGACCAAGCCAGTTGGCCATAGCACTCACGGTAGTGCCCTGCACGATGAGCGACAGAAGCGTACAGAAGAATGCCACATTAAAGATCAAGCCACCATTCTCCACACCGGCAACGATGGGATAGGTTGCAAAGATAATAGGCACGGCACCACGCAGACCTACCCACGAAACATAGAGTCGCGCCTTGGTCGTAAAACGGCGGAAAGGAGCAAGGCATAACATAACCGAGAGTGGACGTGCCACCAGAATCATGAAGGCCGCCACGGCACCACCCAGAATCAGCACCTCGGGGTCGAGCAGCTCGTTGGAATTCACAAGAAGACCGATCGTAAGGAACATGATGATCTGCGCCAGCCAGGTAAATCCATCAAAGAATGAGACCAGATGGCCACGATGGGCAAGTTTATAGTTGCCGACAACAAGTCCCGTGATATAGACAGCCAGATAGCCGTTACCCCACACCAGAGTCGTAAACGAGAACGAGAAAAAGACAAAGGCCAGCAACAGAATGGAGTAGAGCGATGTATTGTTCTTAATGTTGATACGATTGATGGTAAAGACCGCCAGACGACCGATGCCATAACCCAACGCGCTACCCACGGCCATCTGTATCACAAACTTCATAATGCTCGCACCCAGACTGACACCTTCGCCAGCCGAGGTTACCACCGTCACAAGTACGATGGTGAGCATATATGCCATCGGGTCGTTACTACCACTCTCCAACTCAAGCAGAGGACGCAGATTCTCTCGCAGGCCCTGCTTCTTGGTTCTCAGGATAGAAAAGACCGAAGCCGAATCGGTAGAGGCCATAGTCGAAGCAAGCAGCAGAGATACGGGCAGCGAGAGAGCCATGCCTATCCACCCCGATAGCAGATGGATAAACACACCACACAGCAGAGCCGTAAGCGCCACACCAACCGTTGCCAGCACCACGCCCGGCCCGAGAATGGGGCGAATCTCGGCAAACTTGGTGTCCATACCACCCGAGAAGAGGATGATACATAGCGCCAGCATACCAATCATCTGCGTAATATCGAAGGACTGGAAATCAATCACATTAAGACCGAAAAGCATACCCACACCCAGAAAGAGCAGCAACGCCGGCGCACCAAAACGATACGCCGCCTTACCAGCTATAACGGCTGCGAAGAGCAACATGGCCCATACTAACAATATATTTTCACTCATAACTTAATCTTTTCTGCTCCTGAAAACTCCTATGCCCGAATTATAAGGTCGCTTGCGGGGTGCATCTCCATCTCCTCATACACGAAGACCTGCGCAGCACAAAAACCACTGCGGGGCGAAGAGTAGAGCACAACCGTTACGGCCGACACACCATCCTCGGGCAACTGTTGCAAGGTAGTAAAATCTGCCCGTTTTACCAAATCGACAACCTCGCCACGACGCTCTTTATAGAATTTGAGCTCCTTTTTGCACAAAAAACATCGATCCTGCACATGGTATGGCGCACCCGACTGACGCACAACGGCATAAACTATACCGACAACGAGCAGCGTTGTGCCAAACAACACCATAGCCGATTTCAGATTGGAGTTATCGACCGCATTCTCGATCAAGAATCCATTAACCAACAACAGCGCCACACCCAACGCGGCAATCATAGCTGGCACTGTCATCGACCGACGACGAGGCTCTACGACACCACTCATCATGGAGTACATAGCCTCACACATATCATATTTAGCCATAAATACTGATTTTCATAAAAAAAGAAGAGCGCACGGCAACGTCGAAGCACAATCCTTCACGCAACCATACGCTCAACGTTATTCCCAAATTTACATACCGCACCCTTACCACCGCCAGCGGGCGATGATGCAGATGCATTTTTCGACTTTTGGGATTGGCTAAATACGAAGCCGACACAACGCGTGCAGATAATAGACAACGCGAAGTGACGAGCGGAAACAATTAAATTCAAAGATTTGAGTTACATGACCTGCTCGGCGCATAGGAGTGGCCGCAGCAGAGGATTTCGACTCAGCGCCACGATGACGCAGATGCTGCTGCGCTACGGTGCTATTCTGCACCGATATGGTCGTAGCCGACGTCGAGGTGCGCAACATATCGCTGTTGCACTCACGGCAACAGATTATCTGCGTGGCAAAATCCGACGCAGCAACCTCCATCTGCGCCTTCGACTTTACGCCTGCACTCTCCACACGGGGTGAGTGCTCGGCCGATGAAAGGCACACAGAGAAGAGCAATATGTATAAAAACCGCAACATCGCTATTGAGGTATAAATGTGTACGTTATGGTTCCGCTATGGCGTGCGGGAGCCGAATTGTCGATATTGAACGTCGATGCACGGGCTGCCTTCAGAGCCTCCTCGCGCATGCGCTCGTCACCACCCGATGCAACACGAGCCGAGATCACCTCTCCGCCCTGATTAAGCACCACATTCACAACGACCTGACCGCCGGCCTCACACTTATATGCGGGCACCACCAGATCGCGCGAGGTGCGCACCGGATTCTTAAACTCAAAACGGACGGTAACGCCACCCGTATATTTCACATCCTGACGCTGCGTCTGTTTATCCGCGTCGGACGACTCTCTATCGGCCGTAAGTATCGACTGCGCCTCGGCAAGACCCGCCTCATATGCTGCGCGGTTGGCTGCCATGCCGGCTGCGATGTCGCGTGCCGACTCGTTTATCTCGGATGTATTTGTTCCGCGATCGTCGCGCAGATTCTCGTTGAGCATCGACTCGTTGGACTGCAGGTTGCGCACAGCCGACCAGTCGAGCTGCGACTGCTGCATCTGAATCTCACGCTCCAGGCGCTCCTTCTCGGCCTCAAGCTCCTCCAGAGTCTGCAGATCGACATATATGCCCTGCATGTGAGGCTTCGAGCCGATAACGATCTTCGAAGCGAAGAAGGCTATTCCCAGAACAAGATAGACGATAACCATTACGCTCAACCCCAAGCGATGGTCGTATGCCCATTCGCCCGCATCCTGCTTCTTGTTTTCGAACGGCAGACGCATACGCTGTCGGCGTGGCGGACGACCCTCGGGACGAGGTGTGGGCATCTGGGATGGGTTGATTCTACTATTTGGTTCAGTATTTGGCATTTTATTAATCTCTTAGCTCTAAAACTCACGCAAAAATACGTTTTTTTTGCTTATTTTTAGTATATTTGCGCGCATAAATTATCAGTCGCAGATAATAGTTGCTTAAATTAACCAACTAATTTTACTGAAAATGCAGAAAAAACAACAGACTCTTGCCAGTGCAATCACATTCTCTGGCAAAGGATTACATACGGGTGCAATCGTTACGATGACAGTAAACCCCGCAGCCGAAAACCACGGTATCGTATTTCGTCGTACCGACATCGAGGGTGCGCCCACAGTACCCGCACTGTGCGAGTATGTGACCGACACATCGCGTGGCACAACCATCGAGAAGGGTGAGGCTAAGGTCAGCACCATCGAGCATATCGTATCGGCACTGTGGACCATGGGTGTGGACAATGCCCTGATCGACATCACAGGCCCCGAGACTCCCATCATGGATGGTTCGGCAAGAGAGTATGCCGCAGCCATCGAGCAGACAGGTCTTGTGGAGCAGGCTGCCGACCGCAAATACTATGAGGTAACAGAGAAGCAGGTATATACCATACCCGACAAGGGCGTGGCAATCATCATCTATCCCGATGACGAGTTCACCGTATCGGTTCACATCGACTTCAACTCAAAGGTTGTCGGCAACCAGTACGCTACGCTCGACATGTTCAACGAGTACAAGGAGAACATCGCCCCCTGCCGTACGTTCGTATTCCTGCATGAGCTGGAGCCGCTGCTCAAGATGAATCTGATCAAGGGCGGCGATTTGGACAACGCAATCGTTGTAGTTGAGAATCCTGTATCGGATGAGCAGCTCGAGCATCTGAAGAAGATCTTTGGCAAGGACGACATCCGCGTAACGGGCGGCTACCTGAACAACCTGCAGCTGCGTGCAAGCAATGAGCTGGCGCGTCACAAGCTTCTGGACTTGCTGGGTGACTTTGCGTTGCTGGGCATGCGTATCAAGGGTCGTGTATGGGCATCTCGTCCCGGCCACTACGCCAACACCGAGTTCATGAAGCAGCTCATCGCATCGATTCGTCGCGATGGCGAGAAGCCCGCATTCAAGTACAAAGCAGCGAAGACTCCCGTGATGGACATCAACGACATCCGCAAATTGCTTCCCCACCGCTACCCCTTCCTGTTGCTGGATAAGATTTTCCACCTGGATGATAAGTCGGTAGGCGCAATCAAAAACATCACCGTAAACGAACCCCAGTTCACGGGTCACTTCCCCGAGGAGCCCGTAATGCCTGGCGTACTGCTCGTAGAGGCTATGGCTCAGGCCGGCGGTATCATCGTGCTTAATGGCGTGGAGCATCCCGAGGAGTACTCGACATACTTCCTGCGCATTGACGGTGTACGCTTCAAGCGCAAGGTTGTCCCCGGCGATACGCTCCAGATCGAGGCACACATCATCGAGCCCGTACGTCGTGGCATAGCATCGATCATCGGTAAGGTATTCGTAGGCGGACAGCTCGCCTGCGAGGCAACACTTATGGCACAGATTGTGAGAAACAAGAAACCAGAATAAACCATATTTATGATTAGCAACTTGGCATACGTTCATCCCGATGCAAAGATCGGCGAGAACGTTACTATTGAACCCTTTGCCTACATCAGCGCAGATGTAGAGATTGGCGACGGATGCTGGATTGGTCCCTCAGCCGCAATTCATGACGGTGCACGCATCGGCAAAAACTGCAAGATTCACTCATTCGCATCGATAGCCTGCACACCGCAGGATCTGAAGTTCCGTGGCGAGAAGTCAACAGCCGTTATCGGCGACAACTGCGAGATTCGCGAGTGCGTAACGATCAGCCGTGGTACGGCTTCGAAGGGCACAACCGTAATCGGCTCGAACAACCTGATTATGGCCTACGCTCACGTAGCACACGACTGCGAGGTAGGCAGCAACTGCGTCATCGTTAATGGCGTATCGCTCGCTGGCGAGGTTGTTGTGGGCGACTGGGTAGTTATCGGCGGTCACACTGCCGTTCACCAGTGGGTTCACATCGGCGACCACGCAATGATTCAGGGTATGTCGGGTGTGACGAAGGATGTTCCTCCCTACATCACCGCATCGAACGACGGCCACTATGCCGGCATCAACAAGATCGGCCTTTCACGCCGTGGCTTTACGCACGAGCAGATCATGTCGATCCACGACGTTTGCCGCATCCTGTTCCAGAGCGATTTGAACTACCTGAACGCTTGCGACAAGGCAGAGGCCGAGTTGCCCCAGTCAGTTGAGCGCGATTATCTCGTCAACTTTGTACGTTCTTCGGAGCGTGGCTGCATCAAGCCCTACCAGAAGAAGGCAAAGGCAGAGTAAAGAGCAGAATATAATTTGAACGCCCATCCTTTAGGTTGGGCGTTTTTTTTGTATTTATGCAATCAAAAAACATCGTGAAAATCAACATTATTTAGCAAGTTCTTCGTATATTTGTCTTATAAGGATAAACCATTAAAACTTAACCGAATGAAACGTTTTCTTTTCTCTATCGCCCTGGCTTGCCTCTCGCTTGCAGCCGTGGCACAAAACTCTTCGCAGCAGGAGCAGTTACGCCAGATGATGCGCAACCAGAGCCGCACAGAGGTAAAAACCATGCATAGCAAAATCCTTAATGCCGAGCGCCAGTACACCGTATTTCTGCCCGCAGGTTACGAGATGAACACCGACCAGACGTACCCCGTACTCTACCTACTGCACGGCATGAACGGCACGCACGAGGATTGGGCTGGCCGTGGCCACCTGAAGGATGTGATGGATCAGCTGAAGGCCTCAGGCGAGGTGTGCGACATGATTGTCATCATGCCCAATGCCGGTGGCAACATCTACGAGGAGGTGTGGAACGGCTACTTCGACATGGATGGCTGGGCTTACGAGCGTTTCTTCTATGAGGAGTTCCTGCCCACCGTGGAGAAGGAGTATCGCATCAAGGGCGACAAGGCCAACCGTGCCATCGCAGGTCTGTCGATGGGTGGCGGCGGCTCAACATCATACGCACAACGTCATGCCGATATGTTCTGCGCCTGCTACGCCATGAGTGCGCTGATGCACTACCCTGCTCCCAACCCCTCTGGAGAGAAGAACAAGATGTGGCACATGCTCACAGCAGCCAACAAATACAGCTGCGTGGAGTATGTAAAGAACGCTGACGAGAAGACCAAAGAGGCTCTGAAGACAGTTGCATGGTACGTTGACTGCGGCGACGATGATTTCCTGTTCGAGTACAACATCGACCTGGTACTAGCCATGCGCAAGGCGGGTATCCCCCACCAGTTGCGAGTTCGTGACGGAGCGCACACTTGGGAGTACTGGCACTCGGCTCTGTACGATGCCCTGCCCTTCGTTTCTCGCACGTTTGGCAAGTAACACCTATATTTATAAATATTTACAGCAAAAATTTGTAGAATCGTTTTTTTTTACTATTTTTGCAGCGTGAATGAAGTGTAAGGGGACGATAAGGTCCCCTTATTTCGTACTTATAATCAAACATCAAAAT
>JAFOXS010000109.1 GCA_017391665.1 Alistipes sp.
ACGATCCACGACCACGAGTTGCGTCTTAACTGCTCACGTGTATTGGAGATGGATCCCACGCAGATTCCTACAGGTACGCTGCTCGATGTTAAGGGTACGCCGCAGGACTTCACTTCGTGGCGACGCTTTGGCGGTGATCTGCTCTCGGAGTTCAACCATATGAAGGATTTCAAGGGTTATGACCACTTCTTCGTGCTGGATGGCTGGAAGCCCAATATCCTCTCGGAGGTAGGCGAGCTGCGCTGTGAGGCTACGGGTCGCAAGGTGGAGATTCTCTCGTCGCAGGCGGGTGCTATGGTATATACAGGCAACTGGCTGGAGGGTGGATGCCCCATCACCAAGTCGGGCGTTCGCTATAAGGACTATGCGGGTGTGGCTATCGAGTGTCAGGGCTATCCCAACGCCGTGAACGAGCCCTCGTTCCCCTCGATTGAGTTGCAGGCCGATGAGTTGTATTGTCAGAAGATTGTATTTAAGTTAGGAACATTCTAATATGGAAGATAAGGATAGAGAGTTTTTAGACTCGTTTACCGAGAAGTTGGAGAAGACACTCGTCGATCAGTGTACGGCCGATGAGTTGCTCGATGGTAAGATTCTGGAGGTTGAGGAGCTGGATGAGAAGTGGCGCACCTCAGCTCCCGAGTATATGGTTGACGCCGTTCCGCAGATTGCCCAGTACCCTGCAGCCGCCATCGCATGGGCTTGCTATGTAGGTATGGGTGCTGCCGTGCTGTGGGATAAGTCGTGGGGCGAGTACAAGGATGTGGAGGATTGGTACACGCTGATGTCCAAGCCTCGTGGCTTCGATTGCCTGGATGAGTATGTGATCGAGTGCTTGGTGGGCCTTAAGCTCGATAGCGAGGCTAATCAGAAGCTGGAGTCATCAATCCGCAAGGCTGCCAACACAGCACAGACGATGATCCGCAAGGAGGGCATCGAGCCTCAGAGCGTTATGGCGTTCCACCTCTTCGCTCGCGTGGTGAAGGTATTCTTCCGCCTGGGCGTATCGCTTGAGTTGCGTCGCATGGGTTACAAGTACGTCAAGGTGAACCTCGATGTACAGGGCGAGGCTCCGCTGTCGTAGGTCGCTGACTCATATTTATGCTGCAAAAATTGGGTTTTATTCAAGAAAAATGCATTGTTATGTTGTATATGAAGAATAATTTGCTATATTTGCAGTAATAAAGGAACGTAAAATGACTAATACATTCAACATCCACCATCTTCATCATATCTTGCGAAAGATAGGGTAGGTCGTGCAGGGAGTTGATTGCAGTATATGGGCTTACCTTATGGGGTAGGCCTTTTTTGTTATAAGTGAGTCGTTTTGCAAATCAGTAGTTGGATTAAAACGTAAACATATATGTTGAGAATTGCTATTCAAACCAAAGGTCGTCTTAATGAGCAGAGCATGGATCTGCTCCATGAGATTGGTATTGATGTCGATGCTGCCAAGCGTAAATTCCTTTCGCAAGCTGCCAATTTCCCTATTGAGGTGCTCTACTTGCGCGATGATGATATCCCGCAGGTGGTGGCTAATGGCACGGCTTCGCTGGGCATCGTAGGTCTGAATGAGGTGGCCGAGCGTGGCTGCGATGTTGAAGTGGTGAAGAAGTTGGGCTTTGGTGGCTGCCGCATCTCGCTGGCAGTGCCAAAGGGTGTGCAGTATGATGGCGTTGAGTATTTTCAGGGCAAGCGTATTGCTACCTCATATCCCAATATTCTGCGCAGATTCCTTGCCGAGCATGGCGTGGAGGCCGAGATGGAGGTCATCACAGGTTCGGTGGAGATTGCGCCCGCGGCGGGCATTGCTGATGCAATTTTTGATATTGTATCCTCGGGTGGAACACTCGTGACGAATGGTTTGAAGGAGGTTGAGCGTGTCTTTGAGTCGGAGGCGGTGCTGATTGCCAATCGCTCACTCTCGGCTGAGGATCGCGAGCTGCTTGACGAGTTACTGTTCCGTATCGAGTCCGAGAGCGTAAGCCGCGGCAAGAAATATCTGCTGATGAATATCCCCACTGCGTCGCTTGATGAGGCTGTGAAGATCCTGCCCGCTATGCGTAGCCCGACGGTGATGCCGCTCGCGGTCGAGGGTTGGTGTTCGTTGCACTCGGTGGTAGATTCTGCTGATCTGTGGGATAAGGTGCGTCAGCTCAAGGCCATTGGCGCCGAGGGTATATTGGTACTTACGTTGGATAAGATAATTCCCTAATCTATGAATATCTACTTAAATCCCGAGCGTGGGCAGTGGGCTTCGTTGTGTCGCCGAGCCGAGCAGGATAACTCGCTCATAGCCGAGCGTGTCGAGGCTATCGTGGAGCGTGTGAAGGAGCAGGGTGATGATGCTCTGCTGGCACTTGCTGCAGAGATTGACGGCGTGCAGCTCTCTGCGCTTGAGGTGTCGGACGAGGAGTTCATGCTCGCCGAGCAGCAGGTCAGTGCCGAGGTTAAGGCTGCCATTGAGGTTGCTTCTGGCAATATTGAGGCCTTTCATCGTGCGCAGCTTCCTCGTGAGGTGAGGGTTCAGACGCAAGCGGGCGTGGAGTGTCTGCAGCGTCCCGTGCCTATCCGTCGTGTGGGTTTGTATATCCCCGGAGGTACGGCTCCTTTGTTCTCTACGGTGCTGATGCTTGCCCTGCCAGCACGCCTTGCGGGGTGTGAGCAGGTAGTACTCTGCACACCAACAAATAAGCAGGGACAGGTGGCTGCGGAGGTGTTGTATGCAGCTCGTCGTTGTGGTGTGACATCGGTCTATAAAGTTGGTGGTGCGCAGGCCATAGCCGCTATGGCGTATGGAACGGCTACGGTGCCTAAGGTTGATAAGATTTTTGGTCCGGGAAATAGATATGTGACCCTTGCCAAGCAGTTGGTGGCAGGCCGTAACACCTCGATTGATATGCCAGCAGGCCCGTCGGAGGTTATGGTGCTGGCCGATGAGTCGGCAGATGTGCGCTTTGTGGCGGCTGATATGTTGTCGCAGGCTGAGCACGGTAGTGATAGTCAGGCTATTGTTGTCTGCTCAAGTCGGGCTATAGCCGAGGCCGTTGAGGCAGAGGTGGAGCGTCAGCGCGGGTTGCTCGCGCGTGCGGAGTATGTCGCCGAGTCGCTTGCCCATAGCCGCGCCATAGTTTTTGACCGAGAGGAGGATATGATTGCCTTTGCCGAGGAGTATGCCGCCGAGCATCTTATCGTTTCGATGAAAGATGCGTGGGGTGTTGTTGACAGGATTACAACGGCAGGTAGCGTCTTTGTCGGCAACTACTCGCCCGAGAGCGCCGGCGACTATGCCTCGGGTACAAATCATACGTTGCCAACATCGGGCTGGGCGCATTCGTGCAGTGGTGTGAATATCGACAGTTTTATGCGCAAGATGACCATACAGCACCTTACACCCAAGGGCATCGAGGCTCTGGCTCCGACCATTGTGGCTATGGCCGAGGCTGAAGGTCTGGAGGCGCATGCTGCAGCGGTGAGAGTGAGAATTGAAAAGAGTTAGGTTATGAAAGATATAAGCAGATACGTGCGACGTGCGATAGCGGCTCTTACGCCCTATTCGACGGCACGCGACGAGTATGAGGGTGAGTTGGGCGTCTTTCTTGATGCCAACGAGAGCCCCTACGAGAATGGATACAATCGCTATCCCGATCCGCACCAGAAGGCACTCAAAGCGCAGATTGCGGCAATAAAGGGTGTGCCCGCAGAAAATATCTTTATCGGTAACGGTAGCGACGAGGCCATTGACCTTGTATTCCGTGTCTTCTGCGAGCCGCGCGAGGATAATGTTGTGGCCATAGCACCGAGTTACGGAATGTATAAGGTGGCAGCGGCCATAAACGATGTTGAGATTCGTGAGGTGGCGCTGGGTGAGGATTTTTCTCTGCCCACGGATGCACTGCTTGCGGCTGCGGACGAGAAAACCAAGGCGCTGTTCCTCTGCTCGCCCAATAATCCTACGGCCAATTCGTTTCCACGCGAGGAGTTGATGCGCCTGGTTGAGGAGTTCGACGGCATGGTAGTAGTTGATGAGGCCTATATCGATTTTGCTGAGGCCAAGAGCCTTGTCGGGGAGATTGCCTCACATCCCAATCTCGTTGTTCTGCAAACCATGTCGAAGGCGTGGGGTATGGCGGGCTTGCGTGTAGGTTTGGCACTGGCTGATAGTCGTGTGGTAGGGCTTATGTCGCAGGTGAAGTATCCCTATAATATCAACGTTGCAACGATGAAGATTGTGAGCGATCTGCTGACAAAGGGCGTAAGCGAAGAGGTTGAGCAGATCAAGCAGCAACGTGCTGTGGTTGCCGAGGCACTGGCGGAGTTTAAGTTTGTGGAGCGTGTCTATCCGAGCGATGCCAACTTCCTGCTTGTGCGAGTAGCGGATGCCGATGCGTTGTATGAACACCTTATTGTGAATGGCATCATTGTGCGTAACCGTACACGAGTAAAGGGTTGCGAGGGTTGCCTGCGTATAACCATCGGCCTTAAGGAGGAGAATGAGAAACTGATAAAATCGTTAGAGAGATATGAAACGTGTAATATTCGTTGATCGCGACGGCACAATCATCACCGAGCCGCCCGTAGATTATCAGGTCGATTCGCTTGAGAAACTGGAGTTTGTGGCGGGTGCTATCTCGGGCCTTAAATCTGTTGCCGAGCTCGATTATGAGTTGGTTATGGCGTCGAATCAAGATGGCCTGGGAACAGATTCTTTCCCTGAGGATACCTTCTGGCCGGCTCACACCAAGATGCTCCGCACGCTTGCGGGTGAGGGTGTATTTTTCGACGATCAGCTGATCGATCCCACGCTGCCCGAGGAGAACTCTCCTACGCGCAAACCCGGTGTGGGTATGTTTGGTAAGTATCTTTCGGACGAGTATGATATGGCGGCGTCGTATGTTGTGGGTGACCGCGCTACGGATGTGGAGCTTGCTTTCAACCTCGGCGCCAAAGCTATCCTTTTGCAGCCAAAGACCGAAGGTGAGGCGATGCTCGAGGGTAAGGCATTCGCGTCGGCATGTGTACTGATTACTCCCGTGTGGCGTGATGTGGCGGAGTATCTGCGTCGCACCGACCGTTGTGCCGTTGTGGAGCGTAAGACCTCAGAAACAGATATTCGCATTGCCATAGATCTGGATGGCGGAGCGGAGTCGCACGTGGATACGGGACTTAAATTCTTTGATCATATGCTATGGCAGCTGCCACACCACGCTGGCATTGCGCTTGAGGCCGTGTGTCGAGGCGATCTGGAGGTGGATGAGCACCACACTATAGAGGATGTAGCCATCGCTTTGGGCGAGGCTATTCTGCAGGCTTTGGGCTCGAAGCGAGGCATTGACCGCTATGGCTTTGTGCTGCCGATGGATGAGTGCCGAGCTATGGTGTTGATCGACTTTGGTGGCCGTGCCGACTTTGTGTGGGATGTGCCTTTTACGCGTGAGAGGGTGGGAGATGTGCCTACCGAGATGTTCAAGCACTTCTTCAAGTCGCTGTGTGTGGCTATGCGTTGCAACCTGCACATCGAGGCGCGCGGCGAGAACAATCACCACCTCATTGAGGGTGTCTTCAAGGCCTTTGCACGTGCGCTGAAGATGGCTATCCGTAGAGATGTGTTCAAGTACGATTTACCATCAAGCAAGGGTGTGTTATGATTGCGATAGTAGATTATAAGATGGGCAACCTGCGTTCGGTGGAGAACGCTTTGCGCCGACTGGGTGCCGATTTTGTTGTTACGGCCGATGCCGATGTTATCCGTCGAGCAGATAAGGTTCTGCTGCCTGGCGTAGGCAATGCAGCCGAGGCTATGGAGAATCTGCGTGCGGCCGATTTGGTGGATGTGATTCGTTCGCTGCGTCAGCCCGTGCTGGGTATATGTGTTGGCATGCAGGTTATGTGCCGTCATAGCGAGGAGGGCGATGTCGATTGCCTCGGTATCTTCGATGCACGAGTGAAACGATTCTTGCCAGCGCCCGAAGTGAAAGTTCCGCACATGGGTTGGAACAAGATTGGTAATCTCGAAACAAAACTCTTCAAAGATTTGGATGGTGGCAGTTATGTCTATTTCGTACACTCGTACTACCCTGAGTTGTGCCCCGACACCATTGCCACGGCAACGCACGGCGTGATGTTTAGTGCTGCACTTAAATACGAAAACTTCTATGGTACGCAGTTTCATCCCGAGAAGAGCGGCGATGTGGGCGAGCGTATAATCGCTAATTTTCTGAAATTATGAGCCGTATAGAGATAATTCCTGCTATCGATATTATTGAAGGACGCTGCGTGCGCCTTTCACAGGGCGATTATGACCGCCGCAAGGTCTATGATGCCAGCCCTGTGGATATGGCCAAGCGTTATGCCGACTGCGGTGTTAAGCGCATCCATGTTGTCGATCTGGATGGAGCAAAATCCTCTTCGCCGAAGAATCTGCGCACACTCGAGCAGATGGCCGTAGGTGCAGGGGTAGAGATAGAGTGGGGCGGAGGCATCAAGAGCGAGGAGTCGCTGCGAGCCCTGTTCGACTATGGTGCAACGTATGCCATCGTTGGTAGCGTGGCGGCACGTGAGCCTATGCTCTTTGCACAGTGGCTGGCCACATTTGGTGGCGAGCGTATGGTGCTGGGCGCCGATGTGCGAGATGGCAAAATCTCGGTCAATGGCTGGCAGGAGGATTTGGCTATAACGATTGAGGAGCTGATCGATGGCTTCCTGCCGATGGGACTGAGTCAGGTTGTCTGCACCGACATCACACGTGATGGGATGTTGCAGGGCCCTACGGATGAACTGTACGTGCAGTTGCAGGAGCGCTATCCGACCGTTGATTTCACCGTGTCGGGCGGTATAGGTTCTATGACCGATATAGTGAGGCTCAACGATAAAGGTCTGCGTAAAGTCATCATCGGTAAGGCCATATATGAGAATCGTATAACATTAAAAGATATAGAACAATGGTCGCTAAACGAATAATTCCCTGCCTCGATGTCAAGGAGGGGCGTACGGTAAAGGGGGTGAATTTTGTCGATCTGCGCGACGTAGGCGATGCCGTAGAGCTGGGCCAGTATTATGCCCGTTGTGGTGCTGATGAGTTGGTCTATCTCGATATCAGCGCTACGC
>JAFOXS010000207.1 GCA_017391665.1 Alistipes sp.
CTCCGTGCCACCTCGCTGCAGACGGCGCAGGAAGACAATCGTATTATCCACCTCACGCACCGAGACGTTGTAGTTCTTCACACGCTCAAACAGCTGCTCCATCTCGTTAAGCTCGTGGTAGTGCGTAGCAAACAAGGTCTTGGCACGAGCCGACGGGTGGTTGTGGATATACTCCACCATAGCCCACGCAATCGAGATACCGTCGTAGGTACTCGTTCCGCGGCCAATCTCATCCAGAAGGATAAGGCTGCGATCAGATATATTATTCAGAATACTTGCCGACTCCAACATCTCCACCATAAAGGTCGATTCGCCCTGCGAGATATTGTCCGACGCACCCACGCGGGTAAAGATCTTATCCACCAGACCGATCGAAGCCTTGCGCGCCGGCACAAACGATCCCATCTGCGCCATAAGGATAATGAGTGCCGTCTGCCTCAGAAGCGCCGACTTACCCGACATATTCGGTCCCGTGATCATCATCACCTGCTGATCCTTGTCGTTGAGCAGCACATCGTTGGGGATATACTCCTCGCCAACGGGCAAGAGCGACTCGATGACAGGATGACGTCCGTCGCGAATATCTATGACTGCACCCTCGTCAAGCGTAGGACGCACATAGCCGCGCTCTGCGGCGAGCGTTGCAAAACCCTGCAAGCAATCCAGTCGTGCCACCGTAGCAGCATCCGACAAAAGCTGCTTAAGGTACTTGGCAGCATATTGCAGAAGTGCCGTATATATCTCATACTCAAGCGCAAGGATGCGATCCTGCGCACCGAGAATCTTCTCCTCGTACTCCTTCAGCTCCTCGGTGATGTAGCGCTCGGCAGCCGTCAGGGTCTGCTTGCGGATCCACGTCTCGGGCACCTTGTCCTTGTGCGTGTTGCGCACCTCGATGTAGTAGCCGAAGACATTGTTGAAGCTGATCTTCAGCGACGGTATGCCCGTAGCCTCCGACTCGCGCTCCAGAATCTGCTGCAGCACCTCCTTGCCATGCAGAGCCACACGGCGCAGGTCGTCCAGCTCGGCCGACACACCATCGGCTATCACGCCACCCTTCTGTATCTGGTTATTTGCAGGATCGGGATATATAGTAGTAGCAAGCATATCGCGCAACTCCGTAAGGGGATCAATCTGCGCCGATATTGCGTGCAGAGCCTCCGAAGAGGTGGAGTCAAGCAGAGCCTTCAACATCTCCATAGCCGTAAGTGACGACTTGAGCTGCACCAGCTCACGGGGCAGGATGCGCCCAGCCGCTATGCGTGATGCCATACGCTCCACATCGCCTATCGATGCAATCTCATGGCGCAGAGCCTCAGCCACATCATTATCCTTGAGTATAGCCTCCACCACATCGTGACGACGCTCGATGCGTTCCTTCACCCTCAGGGGCATAGCCACCCAGCGGCGCAGCATACGGCCACCCATGGGTGTGAGCGTGCGATCGACCACCTCCACAAAGCTGCGCTTGCCGCCGTCGCCCTGCGGGAAGAGTTCGAGGTTGCGGATCGTAAACTTATCAATCCACACCGACTCATCGTTGTCGATACGAGAAATGGATGCTATATGCGAAATCGAGCGGTGCTCGGTAAACTCCAGATAGTAGAGAATAGCGCCTGCGGCAGCGATGCCATCCGCCATCGTCTCCACGCCAAAGCCCTTGAGCGAGGGCGTCGAAAACTGCTTGCAGAGTTTATCATAGTTGAGCTCCGACGAGAAGATCCAGTCGTCCAGACGGTAGGTGTAGAATCGCGAACCGAAGGTATCCTGAAAACGGTCGGCCATCGAGCGCTGATAGAGCACCTCCTTGGGTGCGAAGGCCGCCAGCAGCTTGTCGATGTAACGGTCGTCGCCCTCGGCAACGTAGAACTCACCTGTCGAAATGTCAAGAAAGGCAACAGCCGTACGCTTACCGAAATATACCGCAGCGAGGAATGTATTCTCCTTGGCTGTCATCACATTATCGCCCAATACAACGCCCGGCGTAACTAACTCAATGACACCACGTTTAACCAATCCCTTCGCCAGCTTGGGATCCTCCAGCTGCTCGCATATGGCTACTCTCTCGCCCGCACGCACCAGCTTGGGAAGATAGGTATCGATGGCATGGTGGGGAAAGCCCGCCAGCTCGACCGACGAAGCCGAGCCATTGGCTCGCTTGGTGAGCGTAATGCCGAGAATCGACGAAGCCTTGATAGCATCATCGCCAAAGGTTTCGTAGAAGTCGCCCACACGGAAGAGCAGGATAGCATCAGGGTGCTTGGCCTTGAAGTCGTAATACTGCTTCATCAAGGGGGTTTCGACATATTTTTTTTCGACAGCCATATGTTTCTATTTTTCTTAGATGTTACGACTGCAAATATAGCCTTTTTTCGGCTACTATTCAAAGAATCGCTCGTCGAAATTAACCAAATAGAGCCGCTCCGTGGCACGCGTAAAAGCGGTGTAGAGCCATCGGAGCATATCGGCCGTCATCTCCTCGTCGCCAAACAATGCACGATCCACAAAAACCGCCTTCCACTGGCCTCCCTGCGCCTTGTGGCACGTGATGGCGTAGGCAAATTTCACCTGCACGGCATTGAAATGGGGGTTCTCGCGAATCTCCTTCAGGCGCTTGATGCGGCTCTTGATGTCGAGGTAATCCTGCTCCACCTCCTGCAGCAGACGACGACTCTCCTCGCGCGTGAGCGAGGGCGACTCGGACGAGATGGTATCGAGCAATATGCGGCAGCGCAACTCGAAGTCATCATAGTCGGGAAACGATAGCAGCGCATCGGCAAAATGGAAGCCGTAGAAATCCTCAAAGCGGTAGATCTTTCGCAGCTGCACCACATCGCCATTGGCGGCGAAGCTCATCGGGCACTCCTTCTCGCGCTCGGTGTAGTAGTAGTTGTTCTTCACAACCATCAGACAATCACCACTCTCGATAGCCTCCTCGGCCGAGAGGTTATAACGCCTCACACCCTCGTTGTAGCGGTTGGCTCGGCGGTTCGAGCGGGTGATGATGATGGTCTCGTCGCGACCATATCTATCGTAGCACTCCTGCACCTTCTCCATCACCTCGCCACCACTTATCGACTCCACATCCGCGAAGCTCATATCGAGCTGCGGCACCTCATAGATGCCGTTCTCTAACATGCAGCGTAACATCGTGGCATTAAACAATATACCTGACTCAGCCTGCTGGCGCACCACATCATCCATCGAGGCATAAACCACATCGCCATAGCCGCTCATTACGTCCCTGTCCAGAGCCGGGCTGAAGGCCGAGCCCACGGGTGGCAACTGCGCATTGTCGCCCACCAGAATAAGGCGGCAATCGCGCCCCGAACGTATATATTTAATAAGGTCGTCCAACAGCGATCCGCTACCGAAAACCTGACCCTCGGAGGTGGCATCAGCAAGCATCGAAGCCTCATCGACGATGAAGACCGCACCACGCTCCTTATTCACATCGAGCGAGAAGTGCGACTCATAGTCGGCCGTTGTTCGTTCGCGGTAGATTCGCTTATGGATGGTGAGCGCTTCGCGGTGGCAATAACGCGAGAGAACCTTCGCCGCACGACCCGTCGGAGCGAGCAGCACGGTGGGCACCTGCATCGCATCGAGCACCTCCACTACGGCAGCGAGCAATGTGGTCTTTCCTGTGCCTGCGTAGCCGTTCAAAACGAAAATTTGCTCCGTTTTTGGCTCCGAAAGGTAGTCAGACAACATTTCTACAACTTTTTTCTGACTAAAAGTTGTTTCGAAAGAGATTTTTTCGTAAATTTGGCGAGCGATATAAGTGTTAAGCATTGGACTTGCGAATTATTGCCTTTATTTTGAATACAAACTTAATAACAAATAACTAAAAAATGAAAAAGGGAATACAATTTATTCTTGGTCTGGCAATCATCGGATTGGTTTATGTGGTTGCAAATCTTATCTACACTCCCCTGAGCTTCGATCAGCAGTTGGAGGAGCGTAATGCTGAGGTAATCGTTAAGTTGAAGGACATTCGTGCTGCACAGCGTGCTTACAAGAGCAAGTACCAGCAGTTCACCGGCGACTTCGATTCACTCATTAACTTTATCTTGAACGACTCGCTCACTATGGAGCGTAAGTTGGTTGACGAGGATGACTCTGTTGCTATGGCTCAGCTTAAGAAGCAGGGTAAGAAGAACATCGAGACTTACAACATCGCTGTTGTTGATACCATCTTCAACCCCCGCAAGCTCACAAAGGAGGATATCCAGAACTTGCGTTACATCCCCCACACCGACAACAAGGTTGAGTTCATCCTGGAGGCCGCTCACGTAAACGCTGGTAACGTTAAGGTTCCCGTTGTAGAGTGCCGTGCTCCTTACAAGATGTATCTCGACACTGTTGAGTATCGTCAGAACATCATCAACCTCATCGACGACCGTGTAAACAACTTCAACGCATATGCAGGTTTGAAGTTCGGTTCAATGGAGGGTTCAAACAACGAGGCAGGTAACTGGGAGTAATCTCCACCTCGCTTAATACAGAGTCCGTCCCACAAGGACGGGCTCTTTTTATACCTATATTTATATATACACAATGAGAATTATCAGTGGCCGATGCGGTGGCCGCAACATCACACCGCCCAAGAATCTACGAGCACGCCCCACAACCGACTTTGCCAAGGAGAACCTCTTCAACGTGCTGGGCAACCGCCTCGACTTCGAGGAGCTGGAGGTACTCGACCTCTTTGCTGGCACGGGCTCCATCAGCTATGAGTTCGCCTCACGAGGCGCAAAGGCCGTGACGTCGGTTGAGATCAATGCCGTGCACTACAACTTCATCCGCCAGACGGCTCGCGAGTTCGGTTTCACGGCGCTGCACCCCGTAAAGGCTAATGTGTTTCTCTACCTGAAGAGTTGCGCCAAGCAGTACGATGTGATCTTCTCCGACGCGCCCTACGACCTGGAGGGCAGCGACGAGGTGATCAGGCTCGTCTTCGAGCGAGGCCTGCTGCGCGAGGGAGGTATGCTGATCTTCGAGCACTCGAAGGGTAAGGATTTTTCATCGCACCCCCACTTCTCAACGCTACGCAGCTATGGCAGCGTGCAGTTCTCGATATTTGAGCTGCCGGAAACCGAAGATACAGAGGAGCATACGGCGGAAGAGGCGACGGAAGAGTAATTTTAGGCGAAAAAAATAATAAAAATATTTGCAGATTCCGATTTTTGTACTACCTTTGCAATCGCAATCAGCAAATGGTGCGTTAGTTCAGCTGGTTAGAATACGTGCCTGTCACGCACGGGGTCAGGGGTTCGAGTCCCCTACGCACCGCAGAAGTTAGACGACTCTTTCGAGGGTCGTTTTTTTTTGTGCATATTGGCGCAAGCAATAGCAGGCGATTCTTTTTGAGAATCGTCTTTTTTTTGTGTTGTAGCTTATGTGAGTAAACTCCCACGCCCAACACAAAAAAATATCAGCCAAAGGCTACTGCTATTGCTCAACGTCGGGCACTGCTCACTTAAATACGGGGTTACGAGGATAAATGATATTTATTTTCAAAGGTATCCTCGTTTCGGCTGCGCCGTTCGAGTCCCCTTAATTTTCGGTCAAGTCCATAATTTCCTA
>JAFOXS010000343.1 GCA_017391665.1 Alistipes sp.
GTTGTATCTTACTTGGATTCTACATCAAACCACAACCTCGGGCATTATACTCATTGATTTTGTGCATCTTACACGCATTTGTCGCGTTAAAAAATCAACCTTTTCACTCCGGAGAAGTGGATTTGATGCGATTTTTTCAATCCTACCGTATTTCAAAGAACAAATATAACTAAAAAAATTCTAATTGTTGCGGCATTGAGGGTTTTGCCCGCTCTACCTTACCCCAAAAATTCATGATTTCGCCATACTGCTTATCTGTAACACTCAAAATGCTCGTATATCCTGAAGGAGGCATTGATTTGCGAACTCGGTTTATATGCACTTTCATATTCTCCTTCGAGGGGCAATGACGAACATAGACGGAATACTGCATCATCGTAAAACCGTCTTTCTCCAACGCTTTGCGGAATTGTGCTGCATTGCGTCGTTCTGTTTTGGTTGTTGTCGGCAAATCAAAAAACACAAAGAGCCACATAATATGATAAGCATTTAAACGTAGTTCCGACATATCTATTCAAGCAAGGGGTATGAAATCTTTTTCTGAATACCGCTAAAACATTTAGCCAACGATGCTGAGGTCATCGTAAGCCCGACATCGAGCGGACGTGTAATTTTCCCAAAGACCGTATCGGTGAACAACAAGCGCAATAACTGGGACTTCACATCTTTGGTCAGTTTCCGCTCTCCATTGGCATACAAATCAAAAACTATCTCATCCACATAGGGGCGATATGGCTCCATAATATCGTCAGCAAGAGGAAAAGCATTATAACGGTTGCGATGGAAGATACCAAAGGCAGGGAATAGTCCTGACCCCATCAACGAGCGAGCAACAGCAGCACGGAGCAGAGTGTATCCGTAATTGAGCATATTGTTGGGCTCGACACCTTCACGAGAACGGATAAAATCCTCTCCAAATAGTTCTCCCCAATAAATCTTTGCCGCTACGCCTTCGCGATTATCCGAATCTCCACTCTTGACGTTCGTATAATATGGTTTCAGTCTTTCGCCATTCTTCCCCAACTTATTCAGTAACGCCGCCTGATTGCGAATCTTTGCCTCTACAATCTGTTTCCACAAACCCTTTTTCAAAGGCTCACTCGCTTCGATCTGGGCACGATAACTCTCGCCCTGCGTTTTGTTTGAGTCGAGATTCATCAACATAGCATTGGGCATAAAGTTGTCGCCACAGAAAATTACTGCTACATTATTATCCGACAACGCATTAAGCAATGGTAATGTGATACTGGTCTGCTGATGCTCCAATATCACAAAACCAATATCCTCAATCGGCACACTACGCTGCATGTCGGGCATCTCCTTGGTGTTAATAATCATCTGATTATTACGGAGGCTCAGACAGAATGGTGTTGAGAAAAACAACGCTTTCTTTAACATAGTCGCTATCGTTTGAATTTAATATCGCCTGTAACCGTCATGTCAAAGTCGTAGCCTTCGACATACATATTGAGATTGCCAAGTGTTAATCGCAATCTTGCAACGGGATCCTTGAAATCTATTTGCGATACGCCCATTCCACATTCTGCACTAATCGCTTTATCATCGCGCGCTTCTTGATGGTACGTAAATCTTATACGACCATCTCCGGCCATTCCTGTAACCTTATACAATCTCTTCGAGAGTTCTGCTCGGGTACAATCATACAATTCGTCCGCCGACTTCTCATAGAACAAGACCATAGTTCCCGTGCGAAGGATACACTTCAACGGGTAACCATCCTTATCGGATTGCGGGACAAGATCGTAGCGAGAGGTCTTGCCATTAAAGAACTTCGCCGCTTCCAGATTGTTGAGCAGACTGAATGAGCGTTTTGTCCTGCCCTTTGCATCAGTCCCTTCGTAGATGGCCATACAATAGTTGCCATCATTAGCCACATGATAATTGCGCTTATACTCGAAGCGAGACTCATCACGATGTTTCTTCAACTTGATGGGTTGTGTTACGCTGGGAGTGAAGATTCGCACCTTCTTGATATAAACACCCTTCGCCTCATTAAAGCAAATAGGCTTTGACATCGCCTCCTTGAAGCCTTCACGGCGGATAGCCGCCTCGACGCACTCGCGCACAGCATCATCAACAATCTTCGCGACATCCGACTGCTGTAAAGAATCCAAAGATTTACGAACAACGTATTTTATCTCATCGTCACGCTTAATTGCGCCATAGAATGTCTGCTGATGTAACGACGCACGTGCCGTATGGCCCTGAACATATTTTATCTCACCGTGCGCATTACGCTGAATCTTGCCACGAACACGTAAAGCCTTCTTGCCCAGCTTGGGCATATTATCGGGTGTGTGGTGCGACACCAGCAACTCATTCGCTACGGCTTTGACATCCTCGGTAAACGTAGGCCACGGCTTGGCGAAAGCAGGTTTAGGTGCAACGCCACGCTCATACAGCTCAACCTCTGACACATAGTGCGCCCAATCCTGATACTCCTTACCCCCGATGCAAGCAATAGTAATAGCATCCACGCAATGATGAACGTGATTTACACGTGCCTTCTTCTCATAATCATCCTGCAATCCCCACGCCTTGCGGAAATCAGAAGTTGTTTCGCCCTTGACAACATATATCTTTTCAAATACGGTTTTGAGGTACATACGGGCATACTTTCCGATAATGCCAATATCTACACCCTGACGATTGCTGAAGCCTTCGGGTACCTCGGTCATCGTAAAGCGTTGCAGTTTGCTCTGCCAATATTGCAGTTGCTCTTGCAGATAGTGACGTCTAACGATCGCCTTATCCTTTGTATCTTTCATTACAGATTTGGCATTTTTGTTTTGTGTCGCAATCTGCTTATGTAAATCCTCTATCTTCTCCTGCCAGCCGAGCATCTCAAGACGAGCCATAATCTCGGCATAATTAGCCAATTCAGACGGCAACTTCGCCCTCTTTACATCGCGGTTAAACCTACATTGACAAAGAGTCTTATTCGCTTGCGAATTGTCTCCACCACGAGAACGAGGCACGGTATGCTCAATATCGTACTTGGGATTTGACCCTATAAAATCACTAATACTGATCTGATTGCCTGTATATAAACACAAATGATTCTGCTCCTCCCAAAGTTGATACTTCAGAATATCATCATCGGTAGGGGTAATATCAGTACCGCACTCCTCTCGGAATAGCTTGATTATCTCATCTGCATATTTCTTGTGTCGAGCCTCATTGTCGCGCTGATACTGCTCTATGGCCTTACGTTTGTTGGCGGTATTCAGGCCACGTGCGAACTCGATATTGATTTTGGTATAGCGATCTATCTTGCCATCACGCAAGAGCTGATTAACGAGTGCTCGCAAACGGAACAACGCTCGCATCACCATAGGATTACGAATGGATGATGTGCGAGGAGAACCAAGTTGAAGAATTCCATCCTCATTTGGGATAGCGTCCTTGTAGAGTTCTATCATTGATGGATGATACATCTTTTTGATATTGATCTGCTCATCAGTCAATCCAAAATCTCTCAAACAAGAGTATATTGCACGCTCCTTGGTATCATATTTATCATAGGGATTTGGCTTATATTCCGAAATGGTCAAAGCGACATTCTCTACAATAGTTGCTCGTTGTTGCTCATCGCGCCAAACATCCGACGGAACGACAGATGACAGGTTAGCCAAGAAAACAGCCTCATCGTAGCGATAACCCTGACGCAAGAATGGCAACATCTTATTTATAGCGTTGAGACTCAAAGCAGCATAATCTTGAGGCCTTTTGATTTTCACAAACGCATCAGCCTGTTCTGGGAGTAACTGCAAATTCAAAAGTGCCCATTCGCGTAATTTGTCATCATCATCAAATGAAAATAGAACGTGCCAAATATCATTGAGTATCTGTTCTGATGTTTTACCGTCGCCCTTAATATATAGACTACAAACCTCTGATAACCAATCATCTCCAAATATACCACACAGTGCTCCGGTCACGGGGCTACCTGAAACTGACTGCGACATTCGGTAATTGAATTTATATGGGGCATCACAACGATCATCTTTATAGGCATATGCCCCCTTCTTCTTGCCAGCGATAGCCTTGGCAATATCTTCAAAGTCAAACTGCGCCTTGCTTTTACGATAAAATAGAGGCAATATTTTCTCTATCTCTTCGGCAGATAATCTTCTATCGTTAACCTTGATGTTGTTGATAAAAGACCACATCCTAAACTCCTCAAAACGAGGATGAGACACCGGACAACGTGCCTTATTCTTTTCAAATGTACAATGGCCTACCAATCCCTTTTGAGACTTTAACTGACGTTGGTAGAATATTGCTCGATGCAAAGCCTTTTGTAACGACTCTGATAGATTTTGCTTCTCACATATAGCCTTGAATTCCGCTTCAAGATGCTCCTTTCGGGCGGTATAGTGCTGACGAATTTTATCTTTTGACTGATACAGCCTATAAAAATATTCTCCCAAATATTTGCATCCACTATTGCTCATCTCCTCAGAAAGAGCACTTATGGATGTTTTAACCTCGCCGCTATCGTTATCTTCCGACTGATCTTTTCGATTACTTAGAAAACCTCTGCGTTGAGCCAAGTGATATAACGCACGGCCTAATGTGCGGCGGTCGGATTTCCTGGATAGATCAAGAGATGTTGACAACGAGATATAACGATCGTAATACGGATTCTTATCTACATTATCGTCTGTCCGTTGCCACGCAAGAAACTCCTCATCCATTGGATATTGTTTGTCATAGCGCCAGGCATCAAGTTGTACATCAGTAAGCAGAGGGCACATATCGTTAGCGATAAGCACCTTTAGTAACTCGATCTTACGCAGTCTTCGGCGAAAATAGTGGCGGCGTAAAGCTCTCGAATTAGTGCGGATTTTAACCATCGGCTCCTCTCCGGACTTCGTTCTATTCACTCCCTCCTGGAAAATATCTACACCTCGATCCAACAGCACACTTCCACTCTCTGTTCGCTCTGTTATAGCCCAACCAATTGAATTGGTTCCAAGGTCTAATCCTAATATCTTTGCCATACGCATATGATTTTTCGTAAATTTACGCAAAATACTTTGATATATCGATATAAACACTTAATTTTGTTGTGTAAGAATTCTACATCTTACCACAATAAGGCTATATGCCGAAGGTCATAGACCTATATTCCCCGCGTACTCCGTGGGGATTTTTTATGACGACTATAATCTAAAGATAACATGCTGACAACTTGCATTTTACAATAAAATATTGTATATTTGTAATCGGAATTAGGTGCGAAAAAGGTTTGTATATCATCATTTTTAGACTCATTAACACCGTATTCCATCTTTAATCGGCATTATTCAGGCCTCGCAGAGAAATCCAGCTTTGCGAGGTCTGTTGTTTTTATGGAGTTGGTTAGGCTAACTATTTGATAACCTTATTGAGATCACAAATTATGACCTCAAATGCACAGCGTGGTAAGCGTTCATAGATGCCTTATCCGATTGGATATAAGAAATAGAGTGGACAAACTTTTCCGAAGGGTCTAAATTTAAGCCCTTCGAATAAGTCTGTCCATAGAATCACTAAGACATAACTTCTGAATATTTAGGATAACTTTTATATTAACCAGCAGTAGAATTTTCTTTGATTTTGTCCCACTTTTTGTCCCCTATGGGTAAAAGAGAGAATGAAAGGCATAGCCAACTATCTGATTATTAAGCCTCAGGCTGAATTAGCTCAGTGGTAGAGCACTTCACTCGTAATGAAGGGGTCCCGAGTTCAAGTCTCGGATTCAGCTCTGGATAGGGAAACGGTAGCGTAATGCTACCGTTTTGCTTTTCAATGTATGTGGTTGGGTATGAATGAGGGGCCCCGAAGTCTCCCTTTGATAAAGGGAGATTTAGAGGGAATGTAAACATAAGTCCCAGCGGGATGCACCGCATCCCCGAGTTCAAGTCTCGGATTCAGCTCAAAAAAAAGTCTGCCCAGATAGGCAGACCTCTTTTGTATTGTAGGTGATATTACATCTGTTTTACCATCCAGTCCATGGCTGTACCCTCAGAGTAGTCGTTCAAAAGGGGAACCCACGAGAAGTGGCTGATCATCTTCGAGATACCGTACTTCTGCATATAGGCGTCGTCGTAGATCTGAATCTTATCATCCTGTGCACCCAGACGCTTGCGAGCGCCATAATAGACGTGTGAGCTGATTACCTTGCACGTTGTATCAGAGTCGGCGTGCACGAAGAACATAGGCAGACGGCAGAATGCCTCGGTGTCGATAGGAGCAAGTGCCATATCCTCACCATTCCACTTATAGACCTTATCCTGGAATGCCTTAACCAGGTCATCCTCAAACTGACCATCATACTTCTCCTCTGCCTTGTGGATAGGAACGATGGGGTCCATAGCGCAGCAAGGAACAGCCGCCTTGAAGCGGTCGGGGAACTGCATCATAAAACGCATTGTGCAACCACCACCGCTCGATGCGCCGGCGCAGAAGAGTTTGTCACCATCGACGATGCCCTCGGCGATAAGTGTATCGATGAAGGCCATCTGCAGAGCGTTGTTGCGGTCAACGAGCTTGATGCGCTCGGGGTCGAGCGATGCGCTATATGAGTAGTTGGGGTTGGCGATGGCGAACATCAGCGTAGCACACTCCACGCCCGCATCGGGCAGCGATACCATGCAACGGTTGGCCATAGCGGCGGTCATCAGGTCGCGGTTATACTCGCCACCGCCAATCTGCCATACCAGAAGAGGAACGTTCTTCTTCACATTACCCTCGGCATCCTTGGGCAGGTGTAGGATATACTCGCGTGTGATGCCAGCATAGGTGAACGAGCCCTTCACGCAGTCGTCAAGCACAGCCAGACGGGTGTCGGTAACCTGCTCCGTAGTCACATTGAGGTTGGGATCGGCATTGCAGACCAGCTGCCACCCCTCCATCTGACGGTTCTGGCCACGGCGGCCACGGTAGTTAAACGAATTGGCCTCGATACGCAGTGTGTTCTTCGTGCGCGTAAGGACAATGCCGTCATCCTCATAGGGCACGGGAGCCTGACCTGTTGCGGGGTCAACAAATCCGTCGGGCATGTTGTTAATCAGATCAAAATCCTCGGCCTTCAGTCCCCAAAGCGAGCGGGGATTGCTAACGGTAATCTCGATGGCATCGACCATCACGTTGTTAATATCGCCCACTCGGGTGTAGGCTACGACATTTTCAACCTCAGCCGGAACGCGTGAGCAGGAAGCAAGGCCAAAAGCGATGGCACAAGCCACAAAAAAGAGTCTTTTCATAGGGTTAAAATATTTATGCTTCAAATATATATATTATTCCCAATAATATCAAGTTATTCGATCAATTTGTAGAGCGACGGAGCTCGCAACTGCAGATTTTCAGCCTGCAAAAGAGCTTTTTGTGGTTGATTTTTATCAAAAAAATCGAATTTTACACCTATTATACTATTTTCTTAATTTAATTGTTTATATTTGTAGCGTATATTCCCGTTTTTTGGTCCACAACGAACCAAGACCACGCTGCTTCGGGTATAAATGGCAGGAAATATTACAGTTAAAAATACTTAAACCAATTAAAAACTTTAAGGTAATGAAAATTTTCAACTTTTTGAGCAAGGCCATGATGGTTGTGGCTGTTGCTATTTTTGCTCTCGGCGTAAACGCTGTTGAGGCTAAGAAGGGCAAGAAGATCGGTATCCAGCTCTATTCAGTAATGAATGCAATGAACAAGGATCCTAAGGGTTCAATCGACAAGTTGGCTGAGATGGGTTACAACGTATTCGAGCTCGTACAGTGGGGCGGTAACCCCAAGGTGTTCGGTTTGGACGCTGCTGAGTTCAAGGCTGCTTGCGACGCTAAGGGTATCAACGTTCTTTCTACTCACTCTTCATTGCAGGAGGATCCCGCTAAGGAGGCTGAGGTTATGGACAACTGGCGTAAGCTCTTCGCTGTTCAGAAGGCTGTAGGTGGTAAGTACTTCGTTATCCCCTCATACCGTGTAAACTACACTGAGGCTGAGGTTAAGAAGATGGCTGACTACTTCAACCGCGTAGGTAAGATCGCTAAGGAGGAGTTCGGTTTGATGTTGGGTTACCACAACCACTCACAGGAGTACAAGAACTTGGAGGGTACTAACAAGGTAATGTGGGAGTACTTGGTTGAGAACACCAACCCCGAGTATGTATTCTTCGAGATGGACGTTTACTGGTGCACAATGGGTGAGAAGGATCCCGTTGCTTACTTGCAGAAGTATCCCGAGCGCATCAAGATGCTCCACATCAAGGACGAGTTCGTTATCGGCGAGAGCGGTAAGATCAACTTCGAGGGTATCTTCAAGCAGTTCTACAAGAACGGCTACAAGGATTTCGTAGTTGAGATTGAGACTCCCCGTACACTCCGCAACAAGACTAACGCTGACGGCAGCAAGTACACTCAGGATCAGATCGCTGAGGAGATGTTCCAGGCTGCTAAGAAGAGCGCAGAGTACTTGCAGAACGCTAAGTTCGTGAAGTAATCACTCGCTTGACTTAAAAATAAAAGGTTGTCCTTTTCGGGCAACCTTTTTTATTCTCATTATTTACATCTACTCAACCACCTTGCGCCACGAGTCGGGCACCTCAACCGATGCGCCGCGCTCCTTGTCGTAGCAGACCATAACCACACGTGAGCGCGAGCATACCTCTCCGCAGAGAAGAATCTGCTGCTGCAGCGTCACACTCTTCGTGCCTATGCTCTCGATATGGGTTGAAACCTCAACCTTTTCGCCATAGCGTATCTGCCTCAGGAAGTCAGTCTGCACCGATACCATCATAACGGGCGTAGCATCCCTCTCCCCCACCGTCTGCCACAGACGCTGAAAGAAGTCCGACTTACCCAAATCGAAATAGGATTGCTGGGCGATGTTGTTCACATGGCCGAAGGAGTCGATATCCTCGAAGCGCATCTGAATGGGTGTAGTAACGGTAAGTGCCATACTACTTGCGGATTATCTCCACCTCACCACCCTCGCCAAAGGCTATGATCGAGCTGGGCTGGCACGTAGGACGGCCCTGGAAGCGGGGATTGACAACAAAATCTACACCGTCGATAATCTCACGGCTCACCTCCTTCAGCCCCTTCATCGGCGCAGGCTCGCCCGAGATATTGGCCGAGGTCGATACGATGGGCTTGCGGAACTTATAGAGCAGCTTCTCGCAGAACTCGTGACGTGGCACACGCACACCGAGCGTTCCATCCTCAGGGATGAGGTTCTCGGCTACACCCACAGCACCCGGCAGGATGAGGGTAAGGGGTTTTTCGGACATCTCCATAACATCAAAGGCAATGCCCGGAGCCTTATTCACATAGCGAACAATCATATCGGCATCGTGGCACAGCACAAGCATCGACTGTTTGTTCTGGCTCTGCTTCAACTTATAGATACGCTCCACAGCCTCCTTATTCGTTGCATCGCAACCGATGCCCCACACCGTGTCGGTGGGATAGAGGATGAGGCCTCCCGCACGCAGCACTTCGATAGCTGCCAAAATCTCTTTTTCCATATAAAATCGTTTTTACATTAATCCATGTGGAACACCTCGGGCAGGGGGATGGTAACGGGCGAGTTATCCTCGTTCACCTCCATAATGTCGGCCATATAGTCCCACCACTTCTGCACGATGGGGTTATCGCCCATATCTTGCGATGAGCCTTCGCCACGGGTTTTCTGGCATGCAAAAAGGATATTGGTATCCTTATCCCAATAGATTGAGTAGTCGTAGACACCTCCCTCGGACAGCATCTGCTTGAGCTCGGGCCAAATGGCCGCGTGTCGCTTTTCATACTCCTCCTCGAAGCCGGGCTTCAAAAACATCTTAAATGCTTCTCGCTTCATGACATATCGGTATTAAAGGTTATTAATCGGGCTATAATTCTTCTTTTGTACACAAAGTTAATAAAATATGCGGATGATTGATATATTTTATATATCACAAAAGCAGAGTTTTTAATAAATTTTTGCTAATTTTGCGACCAATCAGAAAAATAATAACAAAAAAATAACTCACTATGGGAAGAGCGTTTGAGTATCGCAAAGCAAGAAAAATGAAGCGTTGGGGTCACATGGCCCGCGTATTTACCAAGATCGGTAAGGAGATTGAGATGGCTGTAAAGGCTTCGGGTTCAGATCCTAACTCTAACACCCGTCTGCGAATCCTGATCCAGAACGCCAAGGCTGAGAATATGCCTAAGGAGAATATCGAGCGCGCAATCAAGCGTGCAACGGATAAGGATGCTGCCGACTACAAGGAGATGATCTACGAGGGATACGGTCCTCACGGTGTGGCATTCCTGGTTGAGACTGCTACCGACAACACCAACCGTACGGTAGCCAGCGTACGTATGTACTTCAACAAGTGTGGCGGTACACTGGGCAACTCTGGTTCAGTGGCATTTATGTTCGAGCACAAGTGCGTATTTAAGTTCAAGCCTACCGTTGAGTTCGATGCTGAGGAGATGGAGCTTGAGATGATCGACCTGGGTGTTGACGAGTTCTTCGCTGAGGATGGCGAGGTAACCGTTAGTGCTCCCTACGAGTCATTCGGTTCTATCCAGAAGTGGATCGAGGACAATGGTCACGAGCTGGTATCGGGTGAGGGCGTACGCATTCCCACCGACACCAAGGAGCTCACAGCCGAGCAGCGCGCCGACGTAGAGAAGTTGCAGGAGCGTCTGGAGGAGGATGATGACGTAGTAAACGTTTATCACACCATGGCTGAGGCCGAGGATGAGGAGTAATCAACTCTGCATAAAAAAATTAAGCCACCTTTGCGGGTGGCTTTTTTTTATCTCTATCTCTTCCACTTGGGGGTTATGCCGACAAAGAATTCGAAGTTGATGCCCGGCATAGGGCGTGAGAGAACGGACAGATACTCCTCGTCGAAAAGGTTGTTGACGGCCAGTTTGAGCGACAGATCAGCCCAGGCAAACGACAAGCCCTTTTCCAGTGTAACGTTATTCATGAAGTAGGTCGGCAGCGTGCCCGACAAAGAGAGATCGTTGCTCGACATGGTATAGCGCTTGCTGTAGTAGTTCCACTTATAGAGCAGCGACCACGAACGCCACGTGAGACGTCCCGTGAGGGTTGCCGTATGCTCGGGAACATAGGGAAGCTGCTTACCAACGGACTTATCGGCTGGCGACATTGGCTCGCCCTCATTGATTGAGGGTGTCCACGAGTAGGTGCCATCGAGCGTAAGCTGCATCGAGGGGCTGAGAGCCACCTCGAGCGATGACTGCAACTCCACACCATAGGCGTGCACATCTTTCACGTTGCGAGGCGAGAAGAATCCCTTCGTGGTGGGTAGCCACAGAATCCAGTCGCTGACATAAGAGTCGAACCACGACGCCGAGCCCGAGAGCGAATATACCCCATCACGACCAACGGCAAACGAGAGGCCTGCATCGTAGGTCCAGCCTCGCTCGGGCTTCAGGTCGGGATTTCCGCCCGGCAGGAAGTAGAGGTCGTTAAGTGTAGGGAAACGATAGTTGCGCGAGAGCGATGCCTTGGCCATAATGTTACCCCGCTGGGAGATCACGCCATCGACAAACAAGGCAGGAATCAGAGGCGAGAAGGTATCGCCAAAAAGCTCCTCACGCAGAACAGCCGATACGCCCACGCGATCCGAGGGGCGCCACTTTGCCGAGAGCGACGATGACAGCTCCATACGGTTGGTGTCGTAGCCTACGACAGCCTTGTTGCCCTGCTGCAGGATAATGTTCTTGTCGCGGCTCTCGACCATATGCTGGTGCGCCGAGAGTGATGCCGTGAAGAGCCACTTGTCGAGATAGTACTCGCCATCGGCCTGTCCGTAGAAGGTATTGATGCGGCTACGCGAGCGGGTCATAGTCTGCATAATGCCATTGCCCGGGTCGCGCTCATAGTCATATGCCATCCAGGTGTGGATATAGCCCGCCTTGGTGGCGAGTTTCCAGTCGCTACGCAGATGATCCCACGACAGCACGCCACGGAAGGTGTGTTCACGCTGGCGGTTGTCGAAGTCGGCGGCATCGCCGTAATCGGTCGTGAGCATCTGCAACTCACGGTTGGAGTTGATATACCACGCATTCAGGCCGAAGCGGTCGCCATGACCTGTATTATAATATATCTCCTGCAACAAATGCAGATCCTTATACGAACCACTGCGGTTGCGCTCTATGGGATAGTAGCTGCCGATGATATTCATCTCATCATCGTAGATATTCTCCTTCTTGTCGCGGTTGCGATACTTGTAGTCGTTGGGCGAAGATGAATAGACAGCGCGGGTCGAAAGCTGCCAATGATCATCGCCGTAGGTAAGGCGCAGGAACTCATCGAAAGTTTTGAATGAACCCACACCCTGCACATACTGCAGACCAAAGCCATCGGCCTGTGCCGGCTTGGTCGAGAGGCGCACAGCACCGCCCAGACCGCCACCCGTCTCATTCACCGACGAGGTGCCGTGCAGAAGCGACGCATCGTCGATAAAGTATGATGGAATCATCGAAAAGTCGGTCATGCCGAGCATCGGGCTATTGATCTTCATGCCGTTCCATGTCACCTGCGTATGCGAGGGCGACGTGCCACGGAACGAGACCGTTGAGAGCGTAGCACGGCCATAACTCTTCACGAAGATAGAGGAGTTGAAAGCAAGCACATCGGCCATCGACAACGAGACATTCTCTTTCAGCACGGCCGAGTCGATACGGGTGCGCTGCACGCCTATATCCTTCATTGGGCGCTGACCATAGACTGTAACCTCCTTGATGGCGATGTTACGGCGCACATCGTCCTGTGCCTGTGCCACGTGGGCAAGGCATAGCGCAATGACCAATATGTAGAAAAATCGTCTCATTATTTCCAGCAAAAAGCACCCGGGATAACACCCACATAAAATTCATCAAGCAGCTCTCCCGCAGGCGAATAGCGATAGATCATACCCTGCTGCTGATAGTCGATAGCATCGGCTACATACACCTCACCCGAGCGGGGATCAACCGTAAGGCCGTAATATATCGTCTCCCGCTGCTCCAGGAAGGGGCGCACGGGCAGACGCTCGGCCTCAACATCCATCTCCCACACATCGTCGTTGAGCCAATAGATCCTGTCGCCCGCACCATTGATCTGCACCTCCGAGGGGGCATCGCCCAGCGCAAAGGGGAACTCACGCTCGACGCGGAAGGTCTCGGCGTCGATGCGATAGAGCGACGGAGCCTCATAACCATAGGGCGAACCTTCGTAGCCACCATCGGTGATGGTCCATATCTTGCCGTTGCGGTCGAGCACCAGCGAGGTGGGCTGGATGCCGACCTCCAGCTCATCGACAACTGTGTCGGTGCGGGTGTCGATCTTGAGGATGCGGTTCTGATACGACCAGCAGTTTACATACACATAGTCGCCCCACTGCACCATCTGCTCCGTGGAGCCTGTCTCCATAGTCATTTCGGGGCAGTCGATATAGCCCGTAATCTGATATGTGCGGGGATTGACCACCGTTATGCGGTTATCCCAAATCTGCGTGATGTAGGCCTTATCGGCCGACACGAAATGCATATAACGCGGTGAGGTGAGGTTGGTGATACGTCCCACCTCGCGGAAGGTATTAAGGTCGATAGCAAAGACCACGTGCGAGTTATTCACAACGATCCACCCCACGCCATTATGCACGATCATAGACTGCGCCACATCGCCCAGTTTCATGCCGTTGGCACGGTAGAAAACCTCGTTCTCGATCGTGCGAGTTGCAGGGTCGTAGAACGATAGCGAGGCGTTGCCATACTGGAAGTTACCCTCGTTGGTGATAAACAATCCCGACGAGGCAGCCTCGAAGCTCTCCTCATTGCCATACTCCCACTTCATACACGAAGTGAGCAGCAACGTGGCAAGTGCTATGAATCGCAGTAGGTTATTCATTGCGTTTAAGCATTAATCCATAATCCAAAAAGTCCACCACCTCGGTCGATTGCTCGCCCAGCCAGCCGCTCTTGGCGTTGCAGGCGGTCTGTACCTTCACAAAGTCGATATAATCCAACACGGCCGTCTTGCCCTCCTTGTCGATAGCATTTGCTATATCGAAGAGGTTGAGCGTCTTATCATCCTCGACGTAGTCCTCGGCACTGAAGTTATCGGCATAGCCCCAACCATAAGAGGGCTGCACCCACATCATGCCCATGCCCGACTTATCGTAGTTGCGAGCCTCGAGGCGTGTACCCGTGAGGGTGTAGCTATCCTTGCCAATCCACGTCGGGTAGTATGATGGTTGCTTGTGATAAGCCGCCAAGTAGTCAATCTCACCCTCTGTGCCCTCGCTGTCGATCCACTTTACGGGCTGGCCGTCAGCCTCGGGACGGTAGTAGGTCACCGAGTATGAGCGGATGGTTGTCTCCGCCATCGTATCGCTACCCGCAAGTTCGTACCATACATCGTTGGCGAGGCCATCGCCGTTCTCGTCGCGTGATACCCACACGATGCCCGGCTCAGATGAGCCATCGAAAGCGTTGCCACGGATGGCGAGGTCGTAACCCGTAGTGTTATCGACGCTATGGTCGAAGCCCACGACGATGTAGCCGCCAAAACCGCCCAAAGATACAAATTTATTCTCTTTCAGACGACTCTCGGCATACTTCACTGCATCGGCTGGGGTTGATTCCTCTCCCGTGAAGCCTCCCGACTTGGTTTCATTAATAAACTGCCCTGGTGCGGGGGTATATTCTTTAACTGCGCTCCACACGTGCGACGAAGAGTCGGTCGCAGCACGGTAGTGGTCCTCAACGGTGATGGTGATCACCTCGGACTTATTACAAGCCGATGCGATCACCATACACACTGCACACACAAATCTGAATTTTCTCATTCAATTATCTTTTCTAAAATCTTACTGTTACATCGTCGTAGGCAAAGTAGCCAGGAGCGCCAAGACCGTATCCACTCGCATAGAGTTCGTCGCTACCGATAAGATTAAATCTAACCTCTACAACTTCGCCCAGACCCGACAAATCCCACTTGGTCCACTCTTTTACACCTTGGCCATTCTCCCAAAGGGTAAACTCCACCGATTTGGTATACTCGTCATCGTCAGCATCTGAATCATCGTATCCGTAGGCAACAATCTTTAACCAGCAGTCGTCGCTGACGCCACCGACAGGCACCATCCAGCCGTCGCCATTCTCCATAATGTTATAGACGTATGTTGTATTGGTGACATACATACTCTCTATCGTACGCGCCACACCGTCGGCAAACTCAAAACCTAATAACTCGTTCATCATACCCATGCCCGAGTCATCGATATATCCGAAGTGTACGCAGAAATTCTCAGAACCATTGGCACCGCCTGTTACATTGTATGCCTGCAAATCGTGCATATAATCACCCTGCGAGAGGTCGCTACCCGTATAATTAGAGATTGCGTGGCCACCCATACCAGGGTACTTGGGGCTGTCGGGACTAAAGAATAATTCTGTATTATCTTCATCATACCAAGAATATCGGCCATTACCATTGCCATACTGACCGCTGGTTGGAATAAAGTCGCTCCAGTAGGTGCTGCCCTCTGAGCCAACATAATCGGCATCCTCAAAGGTCAGGGTGCGCAACTCATACTTCTCATACAACTCTACCTTTGACAAATCTACCGTAACCCTTGCCATTTCGCCAGTTTGGAATGTTTTTGAGCCAAGAGTCTGCGTATAGTATTTTTTAGCACCTTGAATTTCCAATTCGTAGGTAATCGTAGCCGACGGAATTGTCATATCGGCGGGAGGCAGAATAACCATTGTAATATAGCCACTGCTACTAACAGTGTTCTTATTCACCTTGAGCTCGATAGTCGAGCTACCATTGCTAACTGCGCCGAAAGCCGAACCGTTCCAAGTAGCCGAGCCCGCTACGATAGCATTGCCAGCATCCAGACGAATAGACTTAAGTGTAGCTCCCGAGGGTAAAGCCTTGATATTGAAGTTCACAAAGTTTGTCTTGTACTCAAGTTCAAACCAAGTACCGTTAAGTTCAGTTTGACCGAAAGCTCCATTTTCGCCCAGCGACTTTGACGCATCCTGCTCGGCGGAAACAACGGCTGTTAAAGCCTCTGCCGAGGCATTAGCCTTCATATTGTAAATAACTTGGTCTCCACTCTGCGGTGCGCTTCGTAAGGCAAAATCTGCATCACCACCATAAATACTGCTCTCGGTGAGTGGATCGCTCTGCTGTGAACCAACCCAAACCTTATCGCCTTCAGACCAAGAGAATGTAAAGAATCCAAACTGCCCGAAATCCGCATCATCGACCATCTCGACTCGTGTGCTGGCTGTAGTAGTATGGCCCGTGATGATGTAAGACGAAGGCTGCACCTCATCTGTCTTGCTGCAACTTACAACGAGTGCAGCAACTACCAAAAAGGATAAAATCTTCTTCATTGCTTTTCTGTTTTTAAGTTACACTAATTCCAATCGTCCCACGCTCCTCCGCCGGCACTACCACCAGATTCACCTGGGCCACCACTTGTTGCGAAGCCCTTCTCGACTTCGATCTCCAACACCTCGATAAGAGGCTGTTCATAAATCTTCTTCTCCATAGCAAAAAAAATATTTGAGTTAATAATTAGTTGCTTGTGGAGCAGAACCTAACATTAACTCAAAACCTCATTTTGCCGTAGAGCCAACGCCAGCCAAAGAGAGAATAATCCCAGAGCGGTGCGCCGAAAATGTATATTACGGATAAAAATTAGTTTTGACTTGTCCCGTAGTCCTGCAGGTCACAAATCTTGTAAAAAGCAAAAGGTAGGTCTTCTGACTTATTCCATCTGTAACGCCTTCCCAACGGTCATGCCGTCAGTGGCAAAGAGTGTTACAGACTAACTTCGTGCGACGTGCGCTTAGAAGTGGAACTTACAGCAACAGGCATTGTCCCGGATTTGCACCGGATTCCCTATTATTCCCGTGAGCCGATGGCACACAAGAACCGTTTGCAAAGGCA